>NZ_QPJF01000023.1:0-48663 GCF_003337665.1 Halanaerobium sp. ST460_2HS_T2 | reverse complement strand
ATCATTACTGAGTATTTAAGAGTAATTCAAAAAATTAAAGAGATAACATGATTCAAACGGTGCTATTTAGATTTCACAACATTTGTCAAAGAGCCACTATTCATTGCTCCAGCATCAAGATTTTTCCCATACTTTACTTTGTCAGTCTCTTGAGCATTAATTTCCTGTTTTAATGTAATGTCATCAATATTTTGAGCATTAAAATCTCCATAGTCTCCATTGGCATCTGCCATCCAGCCCTGAACCAGCATTCCAGTACTGGATGAATATAACCTTCCGTTTTCATCGAAGTTTAAGTTTCCTGCTCTGGAATAAACCTGATTGTTGCCATCTCGTAAAACAAAGAATCCATCTCCCTGAATTGCAACATCAGAAGTCTTCCCTGTTGACTGCAGGTTACCGGAAGACATATCACTATCTATACTTCCAACTCCCACACCAAGTCCAACCTGCTGTGGATTGGTACCGGCCCGGTTAGCCTGTGGTGCAGAAGCACCCTGAATTGTCTGACTTAACATTTCTTTAAAAGTGACACGGCTGCTTTTAAAACCAATAGTATTTACATTGGAAATATTGTTACCTGTCACGTCCATCATCTGCTGATGTGCATTTAAACCTGACACACCGGCATACATCGATCTTAACATATAATTTTTCCTCCTTCAGTATTTATCGGAGTCCTGCTGTTATCGACAGCAGGACAGAGCTTCCTGAAAAAGGTCCAGCTCATATCCGATTTTAAGCTAGTTTTATTATTTTTAGCTTAAATTAAATCAATTAACTTTCCTAATCTCAAATATTATTTCACTTTTATTTCATAAAAACTGCACTATCTATATTTGTAAAGACATTATCATCCATACTTTCCTCATCAACTGCAGTAACTACAGTATTATTTTCCACACTCACAATATAAGCCACATTATTAACCATCACTAGAGAATCCCTTGCTCCTTTATCGCGAGCCTTTTCTACTCCATTATTAAGCTTATCAAGTTCAGCTTTAGTAACTGGAATAGCACGGGAATTAATTCTTTTCTGTGCATGTTTCGAAAAAGAAAGTTTTTCTTTTCCTTTCATCTTTTCTCCCAGAACATCTTTAAAAGAAGGAGAATTGCTATTTTTCTTTTTCTGAGCAGTCTTATTTGGCTGCTGTGTTTTAGGTAGAGGTCGTATTGGTTGATTGATCTGTAGTCGATTATCCATTATTAACACCTCTTTTAGCTTTAAACTTCAACATTTTTAACCTGAGTAATCTTATTGATTTCAATTTCAGATCCAGTATCAAGAACTGCTAAAACTTTATCCTTGGAAGATTTAACTGCCTCAACAACCCCTTTAAGTTCAACGCCTTCAACGCTGGCTGTAATTTCTTTTCCAATTAGATTACTGTTATCAATCACCTGGTTGGAACTCAGTTTGTTTTCCAGCAGAGAATAAAGTTTTTCAGTTTTTTCCAGTGAAGAAAACTCTGCCATCTGAGATATAAACTCACGATCCTGCATTGGATTAAGTGGATCCTGATTTTGAAGCTGGGTAATTAATAACTTAAAAAATGCATCCTGACCCAGACCATTGTCACCAGTTAGACTGCCTCTCTCCGTTTCCTGTTCATATTGAGTATTTTGAGCGGCTGTTACACCGGTAATATCAGACATTTAACTACCTCCTTTAGGCAAGCAAATTGAGCTTTTCATTAGAAAAAGCCGCTCTATTAATAATTTCCTGCTGCCTCATTACTAAACTATCATTATCTAAGTCAGGGCTACCATTATGTCTTCGAACATAATACTGTCCCTGAAAGAACTGACGCTGCTCATATTCCTGATTCTGACCTGTTTCCCCATCACTAAAACCACTGTTCTGTTGATCAAAGACAAAGTTTTCCTGTTTATCAACCTGCTGGGGGCCATTTTTCGCAGTTTCAATCTTAAACTGTTCAATATTGATTCCCTGTTTAAGCAGATCTGATTTTAGTCCTTTAAGACTATTTTCCAGCTGTGCCCTCACCAGCTCACTCTCAACCAGCATTTTACCTGTTAATTCTTGATTATCATAAGAAAGACTAATATCAATTTTACCAAGTGATTCTGGTTTTAGTTGAATCTGCATTTCTTTTGTTTCCGGGGAATATTCTCCTTTAAACTGCTCCACAACCTGTGATCTTAAATCAGCACTTTCAGCAAGTTGAGCTCTGTTCTCATTATTTAAACTAAACTGCTCTGTATTAACACTTCCGTTAAGATTTTGATTTTCCTGCCCAAAATTAAAAAGCAAATTAGAATTATCTAAATCAAAAAAATTATTTTGATTTTCTAATTTCCCTGCAGAATCAAAAACAGAAGACAGATCCGAGTTTAGAGAAAAAAGTTCTGAGTTAAGCAGATCAGTTTTAGCTGCTGAATTATTAGCAGAGCTTTGTGAGTCTTGCTGTTTAAGCATTTCTTCTAATTGAACACTTAATTCTGCAAATAATGACTCTCCATCACCAGAAGTAACCATATTGACCGATTCTGACAAAGCAGAATTATCCTGATCAAGTAAGCTGCTTAAAACAGGTGTTTCGAGATTTTCCAGCCTGGAAATTTGGCCCAGTGAATCACTTTCCAGATCAACTGATTTTAAAACAGAAATTAAATGCTCTAAACTACTATCAGCATTGTCAGCTGCTTTAGTTTGATTTAAATTGGATTTTAATTTCCTACTATCCAGATTAGACAAAATTTGACTCAGTTTATTTATTTCACTCTTCAGTTCAGAATTTTCTTTTTCAGATAATTTAACTATCCCATTTTTCATTAAGTAAGACAGCTTTTCTAAATCTTCAATATTCAATGACTGAAAAGACAGCTCCTTGTTTCCTTCAGTTTCATTAAATAAATACTGCAGACTGGACTCTTCCAGATTTAATCTGTTACTGTTTTTTTTCAGTAATGACTTGAGATCTGAAATACTAAGATTATTATTCTGCAAATTTAGCATTAACTGTCCCAACATTGCTCTCTGCTCCCTATTCAAACTAACATTCTGAAGCATTGAGAGAAGTTCTGAAGGAACTTTTGTGCTGTCTTTCTGCAAAATTTTCTTCAACTTTTTAAAGAATCCCTTTTCATCAAGCTTAGCCTTTTTATTCTGACTGGATATAGGTTCTCTGGCAGAATAAGTTTTTCTTTTTTGAGGTTGACTGTTAATTTCACGCATAGTCTTAGCAAAACTTTTAGAATGCCCGGATTCAAGATTTTCTTTACCTGGCGAAAAAAAGTCTTTGTTTGAGCTTTGAATTATATTATTGACTATCGCTTCTGTCATTTATTCACCTCCTTTCACAAAGTTTTCTTTTATATACAAAATGATAACTTTGTATTTGGGCATTGAGCCCGTCACACTAAGTTTTCTTTATATATACCTAACTTTCAGAATTAATTTATTCTAAACCCAGCTGGCTGATAAACTTTGCAGCCTGCTGCTGGGGCATAGACTCTAATATTAAAGCAGCCTGTTCCTCTTTCAATCTACTTAAAACTTCAACTGCCAGATTATTTTCCAGTTCCTGAATTACAGCTGCTGCCGATTCAGGTTCCATCCGGCGATAAATGTTAGCGATTTTTTCTAACCTTGCTTCCCGATTATTCTTTTCAGTCTTTAAAGACTTATAATCTGATTCTAAATTTGCAAATTGATTATTTTGCTCTGCTAATTTTTTATTTAATTCTTCGATTTGAGTTTCTAATTCCGCAATTCTACTATCTTTTTCAGAAATTGTATTTTTAAGAGAATTATTTTCTTCTTTTAAAGAATCAAGCTCTGACTGAGTAATTAAATAATCTTTAACAAACGGAGTATTATTAGCAAGATTACTCACAGTCGCCTTAATATCAATAATTCCCAGTGCATCAAAAGACCAGGATAACATAGCAAATAATATTAAAAATAATAAGAGAAAAAATAAAATCTTTTTTATCAAGTTCATCTCCCACCCATAGAATAAAGTCGTCCCAACTCGTCAAGTTCTTTTTGCTCATCCTCCAGAAATTCTTTAACAAACTTTTCAATTTCCTGTTCCTTTAATTTTTCTAAAGTCTTTCGCTCTTTTTTCTTTTCCAGTAGAATATCAAGCTGCTCATCTACTTCTTTCTTTTTTTCCTTTTTTTCTTTACGGACTCTTTCTTGTTTAAGTTTTAAATTTTTCAAATAACGCCTGAGGCTGATATTTAGTGCAAGATCATTTTCTTGATCTCTTAAATGCTTAAAAATATTTTCTTTTTCCGATTCCAGTGTCTTAATCTTATTTTTAAGAGCATTTAACTCTTTTTTTAAGATTAAATATTTATCTTCTTCCTGTTCTTCCTGTCTGATCCTTAAATTTAAGATTTTTTCAAACTTAAATTTATATCCCTTCATTTTAAGCCACCTCAATAACTATATATCTAATTATTAGCTATTTCAATTAACCGTTTTACAGTCTGCTCATAACTGGCTGATTCATTAACCCCCTGAGTCAAAAAATCATTAATTTCATCTATTTTATTTATTGCTTTATCCACCTCAGGATTGGAACCTTTTTCATAAGCTCCAATATTGATTAAATCTTCAGACTGATTATAAGTTGCAATCATTTTCTGCAAGCTTGCTGCAGCCTGACTGTGTTCTTCGCTCACAATATCTTCCATAATTCTGCTCACACTGCTTAGAACATCAACAGCAGGATAATGACTTGCTTCTGCAAGTTCTCGCGAAAGCGAAATATGACCATCTAAAATACCTCTCACTGTATCTGAAACAGGTTCATTAAAATCATCACCCTCAACAAGCACAGTATAAAGAGCAGTTATTGACCCCTTATCATTGGTCCCAGTTCTCTCTAATAATTTGGGTAGCTCAGCAAAAACAGAGGGTGGATAACCCCTTGTAGCTGGTGGTTCTCCTATTGCAAGTCCAACCTCTCTCAGAGCCATAGCAACTCGAGTTACAGAATCCATCATCAGCAGCACATCTTCTCCCTGATCTCTAAAGTATTCTGCAATTGCAGTGGCAATATTTGCAGCTTTAACTCTCAGCAGAGCCGGTTGGTCGGAGGTAGCAACTACTACAATTGAGCGTTCTAAGCCTTCTTCCCCCAGATCTTTTTCGATGAAGTCTCTGACCTCACGTCCCCGCTCACCCACAAGACCAATAACATTAATATCAGCATTGGTATTCCGAGCAGCCATCCCAAGTAAAGTAGATTTTCCAACACCACTACCTGCGAAAATACCCATTCGCTGGCCTTTACCGCAGGTCAAAAAACCATCAATACAGCGAACCCCTAACGACAGTGGCTCTTTAATTCTTTCCCTGGTTAATGGATTGGGAGGTTTACGATTAACGGGAACTTCACTTAAACCACCAAGATCAGCGTCGGTAATTACATTTCCTGATCCATCAATTATTTTACCAAGCAGCTCTCGTCCCACCTTAACTTTCAATTTCGAATCAGTGGCCACAACTCTCGCTCCGGGCTTAATGCCTTCCATCTCACCAATCGGCATCATTAAAACTTTATTATCATCAAAACCAACAACCTCAGCTTTAATATCACCCTGTTCTCCTTTGATCAAACAGAGCTCTCCCAGTGATGCCTGGGGTCCAATAGATTCGATAACCAGACCAATCACCCGATTGATATGACCAAAATTACGAGTCATATTAATATCCTTAAGTTTATTCTCTAATTTTGACATATCTAAATCAATCATGCTGTTCTACCTCTTTTAACAACTCAGTTTTTATTAAATCAAGTTTATGATCAAGACTTCCTTCTTTGCCACCAAGATTAGTTTCAACTACACAATCACCTTTTCGCAATTCTGGATCTGAAATAAATTCAATATTTTTTTGATTTATATGCTGATAAAAACGATTCTCTTCAATATATGGCAGCAGCTGCGGATTAACCCTGACTACAATATCTCGATGATTATCGTCTACTTTTCTCAGCATATCAGAAATAATATTATTTATCATATCATGCTCTGTTTCTAATTTAACGTCAATAACAATACTGGCAATTTTAACCGCCAGTTCAATCACATCTTTGCGAATACTACTTTTTTCCTTTTCAAACTCTCTCTCAAAACTGGAAATTAAATCAACTAATTGCTTTTCCTTTTTTTCAATTTGAGATTCTGCTTCTGCCAGACCTTCTTTTCGGGCTTCATCTTTAGTTTCCTGATATATTTTATCTTTCTCAGACAGTATTTTCTCTTTTTTAGATTTTGCCTGTTCAATAATTGTTTCCGCTTCTTTTTCTGCTTCTTTAATAATTTTATCTGCTTTTTTTTCAGCCTGGCTCAAAATTTTATTTTTATTACTATTAATTTTATTTGCTTTATTTTCCTCTTTCGAAAAAGATTCATCTCTGTCATCATTATTTAAAGAAATGGTTTTAGGTTTTTGACTTATCTTATATTTACCTGTAACCTGAGATGCCTTAATAACTTTAGACAATTACTTCACTCTCCCCACCTCTGGCTATAACAATTTCTCCACTTTCTTCTAATTCTCTAATCACGTTAACAATTCTCTGCTGAGCATCTTCGACCTCTCTAATTCTTACAGGTCCCATAAATTCCATATCTTCTTCCAACATCTCTGCTGCTCGCTGAGACATATTTCCAGTTATAATATTTTCAACCTCATCACTGGCTGTTTTCAAAGCTAATGCAAGGTCGTGAGTTTCAACCTGTCGTAATACAAGCTGTACTGCTCTATCTGATAGAAGAACAATATCCTCAAAAACAAACATTCTCTTTTTAATCTCTTCCACCAGTTCCGGGTCGTCCTCTTCCAATTTGTCTAAAATATTCTTTTCAGTACCCCGGTCAACCTGATTTAAAACATCAACAATTGACTGGACTCCTCCTGCACTAGCATATTCATTAGCAGCAACTGATGAAAGTTTCTTTTCTAAGACGGACTCAACTTCCTTGATTATTTCCGGAGAAGTTCTATCCATAACAGCTATTCTTTTTGCTACTTCACTCTGAATTTCTGGTGAAAGTGAGGATAGGACTTGAGAAGCCTGAGTTGGATTAATATAGGCAAGAATCAGAGCAATTGTCTGTGGATGTTCTTCCTGAATAAAATTCAACAATTGAGTGGGGTCTGATTTGCGAATTGAATCAAAGGGCCGTACCTGAAGAGTAGCAGTTAAACGATTGATAATACTTCGGGTTTTATCCTTACCAAATGACTTTTCCAGTATTTTCTTGGCATAATTAATCCCACCAGAATTAATATAATCATTTGCTTTCTGCAGTTGCAAAAATTCTTCCTGAATCTTCTTTTTGGTCTCAGGATCAATTTTATTTTGATTGGCAATTTCTAACGTTAATTTCTCAACCTCTTCGTCATCTAAATGCTTAAAAATATCAGAAGATACGTCCGGTCCCAGTGAAATCAACAAAATAGCCGCCTTTTCTTTTCCTGTTAACTCTTCTCTCATAACAAAAACCCCTTTGACATTTATTCATCAACTAACCAGCTGCGTATCAACTTAGCTGCATTTTCTGGATCAGAATGAATCATATTTTCAAGTTCATTTTTAACTCTGGCTCTTTTTTTCTGGTCTGCATCTGGTTCAAATAAATCAATTTCTTCTTCATCTTCTTCAACTGAAACATCAACTTTACTTCCTCTGTTTGCCGCGGGTTTTTTGCGATATAAATAAATAATTAAAGCAGATGTTAGTAATAAAACTAATAATATAAGGCCACCATAAATATACATCTGTCTTCTTTCCGCTGCTGCACGAGCCTGAATAGCATCCTGAGCTGCCTGTTCAAGTGAATCGTCAAAAGCCATCGAGCTGATATTTAAAACATCACCTCGCTGCTCATTATAGCCAATTGCTGCACTAACCGCATCCCTAATTTGTTGCATAGTTTCTTCATCTGTACTCTGATCTACAACTACAGAAACAGATAAACGCTGAACCTCACCTGGCGCATAAACATGATGTTCAATTCTTTCATTTATTTCATAATTAGTAATATTATTTTTTTTCTCATAACTGCTATTTTCTCCGGTGCCATTCCCTTGATATTGAGGAATATTTGTATCTGTGCCCGGAGCACCACCTGAAGCTCCATTTTGCTGAGTTTCAGTATTTATTTCTTCACTGCGAACAATTCCACTTTCATCAATTACAGGTGAATATATTTTGCTTTCTGACTCCCTCTGATCAAAATTTAAGCTTGCGTTAACCTGAACTGCAAAGTTATTTGGTCCTAAAACCTTAGTTAACAGGGTATTTAAATCATTTTTTAAAGCAGATTCGAATTCCTGCTGCATTGCAAAATTCTGGGGATCAGACCACTGATCACTATTAGGATTAGAAGGATGAGACAGCAGGTTTCCGTTTGTGTCAACAACTGTCACCTCTGTTAAAGGTAAATCCTGAACTCCACTTGCAACTAGATTCTGAACAGCATTAACTCTTTCTGCACTCATATTATATCCAGGAGCCAGTTTAACCATAACTGAAGCCGTAGCCGACTTCTCCTCATCTAAAAATAGACTTTCCTCTGGTGGTGTGATCTGAACACGAGCAAATTCTATCCCTGAAATTGACTGAATAGAACGGCTCAATTCTCCACCCAGTGCGCGATAGTAATTAACTCTTCTTTCAAATTCTGTTGTACCAAATTCACTATTATCAAAAATTTCAAAACCGACAACTCCCTGATCCGGGAGACCTGCCGAAGCCATATCAAGTCTTAATCTATAGATCTCGCTTTCTGGAACTAAAACTGTATTACCATTACCTCCAAGCTGATAATCTACATTATTTTCATCCAGTCTTTCTACAATAGCTGCAGTATCATCTGTAGACAGGTTGGTAAAAAGAGGTTGATAGTTTGTAGAAGTTCCTCTAAATATAAGATAGCCAAAAGCTCCAGCCATTAATATTGTGAGAACAATAATTAAGATTTGAATGTTTCTATTCAATTTTTGCCACGTGTTTTGAATCTCTTCTTTATATTTTGCGAAAAATTCGGCCATCACTATACCTCTTCCATAAATACTCTTTGTTTTACCATCTTATACTATACCTGCAGACGCATAATTTCATTATATGCATCAATCACTTTGGTCTGAACTGCAGTTGTCAGATTAACTGCTACCTTAGCTTTCTCGGCAGCAATCATCACATCATGTATATTGTCTGTTTCTCCAGCGGCAAAACTGGCTGTCATAGCCTGCGAATCTTTTTGCAGCTGATTAACTTCGTTCATTTTTTCTCTAAACAAATCCGAAAAAGCTTCGGTTTTTTTGTTTTTATTCTCATTTTCAAGAGAAAAGTTTTCAAATCCACTCTGAAATTTAACTGGATTAATCTCCATTTTCTTCCCTCCTTAATTAAGTACTAATATTTAAAGCACTATTTGCCATACTCTTATAATTAGAAATTGCCTGTATGTTTGCCTCATATGCTCTGGTTGCGTCTATCATATTAACCATTTCGGTCATGATGCTAATATTAGGGAGCTCTACATAACCGTCCTCATTCGCATCTGGATGCTCAGGACGATATTCAAGGCGAAATGGAGATTGATCTTCTGCTATTTCTGCAACTTCTACTCCAGCCGATTTAAGATTATCAGAATTAATTCCAGATCCCATCTGATTTTCTATTTTCTGTCTAAAAATCGGAACTTTCCGTCTGTAGGTATTGCCATCTTCATCCCTGGTTGTTTCCGCATTAGAAATATTTGATGATATGGTATCCATTCTTAATCTCTGAGCAGTTAAACCGGAAGCACTAATATCTATTCCTTTAAACATTATTATTTACCTCCCTGCTGAATAACCTGATTTAAGGTGGAAAAATGTCCGGCAGCTCTATTTGACATTACATTATAATAAATACTATTTTTTGCCAGTTCTGCCATCTCAACCTCAACATCCACACTGTTTTCGTCATTTCTACTATTCCTATTATTCTGACTGCTGCGAACAGAAGTATATTGTTTACTAAAAGCTATATGGTTACTTTGAGTAGTTTTCAGACTAATAGAATTAGAAGAATTCATTTCCTTTTTCAAGGCAGTTTTAAAATCAATATCCTGTCTTTTGTAGCCGGGGGTGCTCACATTTGCCAAATTATTAGCAATTAATTCACCTCTCCGAGCAGAACCATTAAGCGCTCTGGCTATAATTTCTAAATTATCCATATATTCAAACCCCTTTCAAGCAAAAAAATCTACAGTCACAGCTATAGATTTTTGAATGTGCAGTCTGGCAATCATAATACAAAATATCTTAGACCCATAACTTTGCGTCATTAGCTTTCGCTAATTTTGCTAATATTTTAAATACATATATTAGTTTTTAAAAAAACAATTTATATTTAAGTATATTAATAATAAATATAATCAAAGAATTATTAAATATTATAATTTAAATTAAAGCAGCTTTTTAAGTGATTCCATTACTCTATCTTTTTTAAATGGTTTGACAATAAAGTCTTTTGCTCCCATTTCAATCGCCTGAATAACAATTTTTTGCTGACCCATAGCACTGCAAACAACAATCTGAGCACTGGGATCTATATCCTGAATTGCTTTAATAGCTTCCAGTCCATCCATAACTGGCATTGTAATATCCATAGTAACTATATCAGGATTTAATTCCTGGTATAATTCAACTGCTTCTTTTCCGTTCTCGGCTTCACCGGCTATTTCAAATTCATCTTTTAATATATTTTTTAAATTTAATCTCATAAATGCTGCATCATCAACAATTAACACCCTAGGCATTTAAAAATTACCTCCTCTAGATTATATCTACTGTTATATTATATAATAACAGAAATGATTCTTGTTTACAATAGTAAAAAAATAATTTATCTAAAAATAATAATAATGTCTTTTTTCCATCTATTACTATATAATAAATTTATATGGTAATCAAGTCTCTGCTGAATGATTTAACTTCAACTCGACCATCATCAGGATAAAAATACATTGAGCGCCCATAATCTTTGCCAACATCACTACCTATAACTTTTATTCCCTCATTTTTTAAAACTTCTTTAACTGCTTCAATATTTCTTTCACCAATCTTCATTACTGAGTCTCCACTTTCCGACTTAAACATTCCTGCCCCACCTACAATCTTAGCTGAAAGCCGCCTTTTTTTGGCACCTGCAGCCTCCATTTCCTCAATCAAAAAAGGAATCCCTGTATCTGCATATTTTACAGTTTTTTTGCCCCCTGGATTTTCAGGCAGCATAATATGGACAAGTCCCCCTACCTTAGAAAATTTATCATAAAGCGCAATTCCAATACAGGAGCCAAGTCCCAGAGTTGCTAAAACTGTATTTTCATCACCTATGGCATGATCTGCCATTTTAACAACCATTTTTTCTGCTACCAGATCCGAACTAGGCAAAACTACCACCTGCCAGTCGCTGAAAAAGAAAATCCAGGGAATCTTTTTCCGGAATGAAAAAATAAAAGAGTTCCAATTTCTCTTTACCAGCAACAAATTCTGTTTCCAGAAGCAAAATAAAATCTTCAGTCTGACTGTAATCAATAACAGAAGAACTTAAAACAGCTCCAGCCATGTCGTAAGCCATCGCTGGTACACTTTGATCAAGGTCTAAATCAGTAAAATCATTGATTGCTTTTAAATAAGCTCCACTTAGTATATTTCCCAATTCATTAAGAGCAGAATTCTGCATTTCTTTTCCGGGAAGATCATCCGTAGAAAAAATTAATTTTAACATTTTTTCAACATTTTCCATATCAACTACAAGTAAAATTTTACCCGATATTTCTCCAGAAAAATTAATCATAATACAGGCAATATATTCTTCTTCATCACCGGTAATTGCAGGTAAATCCTGGATATCAATTAACTCCACTTTAGGAACAGTCATATTTATTTCATGACCAATCATCCCTGAAAAAGCAGTGGCTGCGTTTCCCGCCCCGATATTTGCTACTTCTTTAAGTATATCTTTTTTGGTCCTATCTAATTCCATAAACTCCTCCTCCTGGTATTATTTATTTTAACTATCGACTTTTTTTAGTTCTTCTATTTCGCGATTACTTAAAACATTTTTTAGGTCAAGAAGCAGGAGAAGCTCACCATCTTTATCAGCTCTACCAACTCCCTCAATATAATCACTATCTACTTTTCTGGCTAAATCAGGAAGGTTTACAATATTTTCTCTGGTTAAAGGCTCAATTTCTTTAACATCATCAACCATCATCCCCGCAGTTAAACCATCCAGCTCTACAATTATTATTTTCTCTTCTCTATTTTTTTTCTGCCCTTCAATATTAAGACGCAACTTTAAATCAACAACCGGAACCACAGCTCCCCTTAAATTAATTATTCCGCTGATAAAATCTGGACTATCAGGAACAAAGGTCATTTCTGTATTAGAAAGGATTTCTTTTGTTTGATTGATATTTACTCCAAATTTTTTGTCTGCCAGATAAAAGATAACATACTGTTTTTTATCCCGGGTTATTTCTTTAAGCTCCAACACCATCACCTCCTGTACATTTATAAAACCTTTTTTCAGAATAAAACTTTCCTCTGCTTCATTTATCAGCTAAAAATTTAGCAAAGGAAAGCTCTTAATAACTTATTGGGTAAAAAGTGTTTTTTCTAAGTCCAGCAGAATCAAAAGATGATCCTCATCACGAGCGCAGACCCCGCGCAGGTAATCCTGACGCAATCCACTTTCCACATCAGGAGCCGGAGTAATACTATCTTCTTCTAACCAGACAATACCTTCAATATGATCTACCTGGATTCCCAGCAACATATCGTTAACTTCCACGGTAATAGTTCGCTGTTCATCTTTTTCAAAATCTCCACTATCCTGATCTATTTCAAAGCGGCTGTGCAGATCAACAACTGGAACAATTATCCCCCTCAAATTAATAACACCTACAACATGTTCATCCGTATTGGGAACATTTGTTATTTGAGCAGATTTGATAATTTCTCGAGTATATTCTATTTCTATCCCGTATTCTTCTTCTCCAATATTAAAAACTACATATTGAGCCTGACCGCTTTTTTTATTATTTTTAGCATTTTCTAAATCTACGCGTTCTTGAGCTGTCTCCATAATCACACCCCATTTATGAAATTTTAAATTCTCCAACTAATTCTTTTAATTCAACTGTCATCTCAGTCAGACTATCAACTGCCTGGTTAAGATTTTCCATCGACTCTGATTGTTGCTGAACAGAATCGGAAATCTGATCACTATTAACTGCCTGCTCTTCTGTAACTTTAGAAATATCCTGACTTCCTTTTGAAAGCTCGTTAACAGAGGCAGCTGTTTCTTTAACCTGAACAACAACATCCTTAATTTTATCAGTAATATTGTTGAAGGTTTTACCAGTTTCAGAAACAGAATTTGCTCCTGTTTTAATCTGGTCATTGGTATTATTGATAACACCAACTGTAGCCTTTATTTCATCCTGCAGGTTATCAACTAGGCCTTTAATCTCATCGGTTGATCCCTTAGTTTCTTCAGCTAATTCTCTAATTTCGTCTGCCACTACTGCAAATCCTCGCCCGGCTTCTCCTGCTCGAGCAGCCTCAATAGCAGCATTTAAAGCCAGCAGATTTGTCTGTTCTGCAATTGAAGAAATCATATTAACAATCCCATTAATTTTCCCGGCAGACTCATTAAGGTTATTAATTTTATCAATTGATTCAGCAGAGACTTCCATTACCTCTTCCATCTCTTTTTCTGTTTTCTGCATCTCTACCAGACCATTTTCTGCCAGATCATTAACCTGATCAGTATAATCAGTAATCCCCTGAACATTTTCATTAATCTCAGTGCTTGAAGAAGCAAATTCCTCTGCTGAAGCAGCCACTTCCTCAATTGAAGCAGAAAATTCTTCTACTGTAGCAGCAACATTATCAATAGACTCAGAAGTTTGAGCAGCGGTTGCTTTTAACTCCTCACCTGTCTGATCAGTTTTTAAAGCAGAATCATTAATGTTTATAACCAGTTTTTTAATGTTTGCTACCATTTGATTAAAAGCATCTGCAAGTTCGCCAATTTCATCTTTGTTATCAATATTAACAGTTTCTGTTAAATCTCCACCGGCTATTACATTTGCAGAATCACGTAGTTTTAAGATTGGTTTTGCAATATACCCCGCAATATAATAAGCGACCACAATTCCGATAATCACTGCAATAATGCCAATTAATAAACTCATATAGCGCATTGTGGTAATTGGAGCCATAACATTAGCATTTTTTGCCTGAATTGCAAGTGCCCAGTTGGCAGATTTTAAGGGAGCAAAAGCAACTCCACGTTCAGCTCCCAGCAGATCATAGAATTCTATCTCACTGGCATCTGAATGCATTTGCTCAAATAAAACTTTCATCTCCGGTCCACCGGCTTCAAGTATCGACTGGTTTCCCTGATATTCAGGATTTTCATGAGCAATCACATGGTTGTTTTCATTAATTATAAAACCAGATCCCTCACCATTTATATTCATTGAAGTACTCATCTGATTAAATACAGAAAGAGGAATTGATCCCCCAAAAATCATGGTTAAATTTTCGCCTACAAAGTAGGGCTCGATTATTAAAACTGATTGTTCTTCAGCCCCCGGGGTCTGCACCGGATCACTAATAAAAGTTTCTTTACTTTCTAGAGCTCTCTTAAAAAAATCCATTTCTGATACATTTATTTCTTCGTCAGAATAAGTTGTACTCATCTGTCCATTTAAATCAATTAAAAAAAGTGAAGATAGATAAGGGTGTTCTTCCACTATAGTTGCAAAATGTTCATTATTACCCATATTAAAATAAAGCTGTCTTGCCAGTTCGGTATCCAAAGTTGTGCGGCTGTCAAACCAACTGTGGTCCAGATTTTTGACTGAACTTATGCTCTGATCAATAACCATATCCAGCTGTCTGGCATTATTACGAACTTTGTCTAAAGCTGACTGATAGATACTTTCCTCCAGAATACTCCTCGACTGAAAATAAGTAAAAACTGAAGAAAGTAAAATTAAGGCTAAAACTAAAATACTTATAATTATTATTAATTTTGTTCTGATACTCTGCCAGTTAATTTTATCGATACTAAGGTCCATCTTTTTATCTCCCCTATTTTTATATTTAAGCAACAATATCTCTTACATCAATAATTAGAGCAACATCACCATCACCAATAATTGTCGCACCACTGATATACTCAGTATCCTGCAGATAATTACCTAGAGATTTAATTACAATCTCCTGCTGGTTTAATAGTTCCTCTACAATGAGACCAATAAAACGATCACCACTTTTTAAAATCACTACCGAAAGGTCAGACTCTGATTTTTTAAATGAATCAAGGCTTTCATGACCAAAAATTTCGGCAGCCGAAACAAGTGGAATTGTATTTTCTCTTAATACAATTACATCCTTACCTCTTACCTTTTTAATATTTTCCGGGCTAATTGTAAGTGTCTCACTTACAGCATTCAGAGGAATTGCAAAAGTGTCTCCATCTACTGTAATCATCAGCGCCTGAGTTATTGCAAGAGTTAGAGGGAGAGAAATTGTAAATGTACTTCCCTGACCCAGTTCAGATTCAATACTAATTTGTCCATCAAGTTTTTTAACTACATTACGAACTATATCCATCCCAACACCACGGCCAGACACATCTGTAACTTCAGCAGCAGTACTAAAACCAGGATGGAAGACAAAATCAAGAATATCTCTTCTCTCCATCTGTTCCAGTTCTTCTTCAGTCACTATTCCCTTTTCTATGGCCTTACGTCCAATTTTTTCAGCATCAATACCCGCTCCATCATCTTTAACTTCTATGATGATTTCGCTGCCTTTTTGATAGGCTCTAAGCTCTATTCGACCTTCCTCATTTTTGCCTTTAGCTTTTCTGGCTTCAGGCTTTTCAATTCCATGATCAATGGCATTTCGCAGTAAATGAGTAAGCGGATCTGATAATTCATCGATTATCGAACGATCCAGTTCAGTTTCTTGACCTTCCATAACAAAATCAATTTCTTTTTCCATTTTATTAGAAAGATCTCTAATCATTCTTGGAAATCTACTGAACATTACACCTACTGGAACCATTCTAATCTGCATTACTATATGATGCAGCTCCATTGTCACTCTATCCAGCTGAGGAATAATCTCATTAAATTTTGATTTTTGAATATCAAGTGACTGCAGCCGGGTCTTATTAATTAAAAGTTCCCCGACCATATTCATTAAAGTATCAAGTTTAGAAATATCAACTCTAACTGTAGAACTACTCTGAAAAGAATTAACCTTATGCTCAGCATGCAGACTTCCCTGTTCATCTGCCGCACTTTCTTTATCCAGTTCTAAGTTTTCAATCTCATCAAAATTGAGAACTTCCGCTCCAGAAACTTCAGCCAGTTCTTCTTTAAATTCATCTGTCGGCAGCCAGCTTAAAGCATAAATATCAAGCTCAGAAATTGACTCTTCAGAATCTTCGATTTCCTCTTTTGCAGGTACAGATTTAAATAATGTTCCAATCTCTTCAATTTTTTTAAGAACCATAAAAGCACGTACACTCTGAAAATCCTGATCATCTAAAACAACTTTTAAATGATAAATTCTTTCTTTGTCTTTCTTCTGGCTTTCAAGTTCCTTTTTTTCCTGCTGGTTAAGTCCAACTCTAAAATCACTTTCTTCATCAGCATCCAAACCAGCTGTTCCAGCATCAGATTCAGAAGACGAAGCTGACTGTACATAACTGGCGAGTTCCTTAATAAAGCCTTCTAAATTAATGCCATCAGGTTCTTCACCTTCATTTTCTCTAATTTTTTCTACCAGAAACTGAATATTGTCAAGTCCCTGTAATAAAAGATCTATAAAATCTGTTCTAACTTCCAGTTTACCCTCTCTAACTCGATCAAGCATGTTTTCCATCTTATGAGTCAGCTCGGTTAAATTTTCAAACCCCATAGTCGCAGCCATCCCCTTAAGAGAATGTGCTGCTCTAAATACTGCATCTATAGTTTCTTTATCCCCGGGATTATTTTCGAGGGTTAAGATACCGTTGTTAAGGGTTTCAACATATTCTTTTGCCTCATCAAAAAACATATCTAAATAACCATTATCCTGCATTAACTTCCCCCCTGATTTTAATTATTAAAATTATTAACTTTTTTGATCAAAAAACTTTGCCTCATATTTATCAGAATTGAGATAGCCTTTAATACTCTTCTCCCGACTGTATAGAGAAATCATTCTTTCTTTATTTTCTTTCTTTTTCTCTTCCAGTTCCTGCATATTTTGAGCCTGAAGTTCAGCTATCTCCTTTAATAAATTATGAAGTTTAGTTTTTTTCTGCTGCAGTTCATCTTTAGTTAAAGATAAAGCAAGCTGAGCAAAGTAATCTTCCTGCTCAACCTTATCAATCTCTGCAATGACCTCATTTTTACTAGCTAATTTTTCTTGTAAAATATCAAAATCACCAGCTTCAATCAGATCTGCCTCTGCTTTAGTCAGTGATTTTAACTTTTGATATAATTTAAATAAATCTTTCATTATCAACCTCCAGCCTAAACACCAACATTTACTCGTTTATCTTCGCCAGAATTTTGATTAATTACAATTTCTTTATAGGTAGTAAATAATTCTTCTACCAGAGGAATTACATTATCAAGGTGTCTGGTATTTTTGTTAAGATTAGCCTGTATTAACTCTCTGTAGATAAAATCATAGAGACTTTCGAGCTGAACAGCGATTTCTCCACCCTGTTCTTTATTCAAAGTACTCTGTAATTCTAAAATAATATTTTGCGCCTTAATTATATTTTTATGGCTTTCTTCAATTTTTCCTTCTTTTATATTCTTTTTTGCTAATTTCATAAATTTAACCGCACCCTGATAAAGCATCAGCAGAAGCTTACCCGGACTTGCTGTCTTAATTTGCATCTGTTTGTACTGATCGGCGCTTCTTCCCTGCATAAAAATTACCTCCTAAACATATTTTATAATTTTTTGCTTAAAATAGCAATAAATCTAGAGTTTAAATTTAATATTATTTAATTCTTCCAATAACTTTTTGTTTTTAACAGCTTTCTTATTCTCTTCTTTAACATCTTCCAACAGCTCTTTGCGCATAATTTCAATTTCCTGAGGAGCTTCAATCCCAAGCTGTACTTTACCATTCTCAATTCCAACAACAGTAATTTCTATCCTCTCATCAATAACAATTTTTTCATTTAATTTTCTAGTTAATACCAGCATTATTCTGCCACCTCTTCTACAGGAGCAAATATTTTATATCTAACCTGATAGCGGCTATCATCAAGAATTACCTGTTTTCCCAATTTATCTTCTATGTTAATTACTATTGGTGCTGATAGATTGGCAGTACTCTTTTTTATCTCATTCTTTAGAGTAATAATGTTAAGTATCAGTACATCCGAGACTTTTTTGATTTCTAATTCCTTTTCAGTCTTATCGCTGATCTCAAATTCGTAATTTTGAATTAAATTCCCTGGTTCCACAGTTACAAAGGCAATATCCGGATTATCAACTGACTGCATAACTATAAAAGGAGATTCTTCCCCCAGCGGTAGTAAAACAAACTCTTCTAAATTCTCAAAACCAGGTAAACCTGATTTAAAAATAATTATATCTGACTCTGCTATTTCCAGTCTTCCAAAATCACGGGTCATTATTTCCATTTAAATACCTCCAATTTTAACTTACTAATATTTTAAGCCTTGAAATTTATATTTGGTCCCGGTTTGTAAGCTATAACCAGTTCCTTCTGCTCACTGTACATAATTTCTGCACCCAGATCTGAGATTTTATAATTTTTAAAATCACTCAATTTATCACCGGTTGCTGCATAGAAAGCTGCTGCTTTTTTGGCGGTTTCCATTCCTTTTTTTGAAAAATTATTTGTACTATCTTTCAATTTATAAAAACCCATTGCTTTTCTGGATGGATAACTATCAATCTGCAAATCTAAATTCTGCAGCATTAGATCACATCCTCTCTTAATTTAAGCATCGGCAATGATGGATTAAATATTAAATTGAATTAAATACACTTATATAAGATTAAAGCAACTTAAATATGTTATACTTCAATTTACTCCCAGTTATTATTATCTAAAAAAGGTTTTGAAATATTAATAGCGAATAAATAAAATATGCAATTAAAAAATTTTGAGGTGACTGAAAATGAAAAATAAAATTATCTTTTTAATACTTATTCTGCTTTTTATACTTACTTATCCAGTTTCAGCCCTGGAAACTGAAACAGTAACAGAACTAAATTACCAGGTTATAGAAAGTTATCGACACGATCCAAAAGCATTTACCCAGGGGCTGGAAATTTTTGATAACAATTTATATGAAGGTACAGGTCTCTATGGTAAATCAAGTTTAAGAAAGCTCGAAATTAAAAGCGGCCGAATTTTAGATAAAATAAATCTAAGTTCGGATTATTTTGGGGAAGGAATTACTATTTTAAATAATAAAATTTATCAGCTCAGCTGGAAAGAAAATATAGCTTTCGTCTATGATCTTAATTTTAATTTAATCAAAAAAATTAACTACTCGGAAGAAGGCTGGGGGCTAGCCAATGACGGAAAACACCTGATCATGAGCAATGGCAGTGAATATCTATATTTTAGAAATCCAGACACATTCGAATTAGCCAAAAAAATCAAGGTCAGAACTAAAGACCGGCTGATAAAAAACATTAATGAATTAGAATATCAAAATGGTTTTATCTATGCAAATATATGGCAAACAGATTATATTATTAAAATCGATGCTGCAAGTGGTAAAGTTTCAGCATATCTTGATCTGAGTGGAATTTTGAAAACAGACTATACAGGCGAAATAAATGTCTTAAATGGAATTGCTTATGATTCAACAAATAAAACATTTCTGGTTACAGGAAAATTATGGCCCAAAATTTATAGAATTAAAATTATCGATTAAAACTAAAATCCTTCTGGAAAATAGCTTAATAACCATTTCCCAGAAGGATCGATTTAAACTCTGCTTATTAATTTAAAATCTCATAAACCTGTGAGTTATTATACTCGCTGTAAGGCTCTTCCTCTCTTAATCTTTTTAATACCTCTTTGCTTTTTTCTACTTTCCCGGCCTCATTAAGCATTAAACCAAGATTATAAAGAGCCTCATCATAATAATTGCTTTCCTTATATTCATTTAAATAAATACGATAAAAATGCTCTGCAGACTGATAATTATCTATTTTTTCGTGACTTCGGGCCAGTAAAAATAAACTTTCGCGCCTTAAATAGTCTGTTTCAGTCAAATTATATATACTATTAAATATATCAATTGCATCCTGATAGTCCTGACGGGAAAAATAATCCATTCCCAAATTAAACAGCTGCTGTTCAGTTCCATCTTCCAAAAATGTATTTGCTGCTTCCAGTCTATTTTTTTCTCTTTCTTTTTCTTTTAATTCTCTAATATTTTCTAAGGAAATCAACGGAGAATCTTTCTGATAATCAAGCAGCTTATTTTTGGTTAAAATACTGGTGCTGCCTGTCTTTACCTGCTCTTTTTTATTTTGTTCTAACTTGTTTGCTTCATTAGAACCATTATCCGGCGAAGAATTACTCTCTTCTGAAGTTTTTATCTTTTTCGGGGATGAATTAACCTCTCCAGATAAATTCTGACTTAAAGCCGGATTTTCACTTTCCTCTTCTTTAGCGGAATTTGCAAATTCAAATCCCTGAAGGTTATTTCCAATCCAATTTAAAGGACTGACTCCACTTAAATTTAGAAAAATTGCAAATAAAGCTAAAGCAATTACTCCTGCAATTAAAGCACTCTTTTTATTTGTCTTTGATTTAAAATTAAATGCACTGCTATTTTTATCTTCTTTTTCACACTGCATAATATAATTTTTTATATTCTGATTACCACTATCCAGCTCATATGCCTGATAAAAATATTTTAAAGCTTCTTCGTAATTTTCTTCTTTTTTATATAAAAGTCCAAGAATAACATAAGGTTCAATTAATTCATCATATTCTTCAATTAATCTTTTTAAAAATTTAATCTTCCTGTTCTTTTCTGTTTCATCATTAAAAAGAATCTCCTTATATTCTTTTCTAATCTCTTTAAAATCCTGTTTAGTAATTAATTCCAGATAATCTCTGGCTTTATTTTTATCTTTTTGCAGAGACAGACTTTTCCGCCATATTTTTTCTGCTTTATCAAACCTGCATTTAAGATAATAGGCCAGACCAAGTAAATTAAGAGCAGATACACTCTTGGAATTAAATTTTAAACATAATTTTAATTCATCAATGGCATCTGATACATTATTATTTTTTATAAGTTTCATTGCTTCTCGATAATGAGCATTATTTTTATTCATTATAACAACCTCTCCAGATTTAATATCTGCCTCTTTTTTACTATTTTATCACATATTAATTAATCTGAAAAGAAAAAGAGATAGCCACAAAGTAATAGTCGGGCTATCTCCAGAATTTATATTTTTATGTTTAGTTTTATATTCTATGCTGTTTCTCTTCTGTTTAAAACATCAATCATAACAGCCAGAATTATAATAAAACCTTTGACAATCATCTGATAAAACGTATTAATACCCAGTAAACTCATTCCGTTATTGATAACTCCAATAATTATGGCACCAATAACTGTTCCGGTTATGGTTCCAACACCACCCATAAAACTGGTACCCCCAATAATTACTGAGGCAATAGCATCAAGCTCAAAACCGTCTCCTAAGTTAGGAGATGCACCATTCAATCGAGAAGCAAGCAAAATACCGGAAGCAGCACTTAAAACACCTGTGATGACAAATACCATGGTTTTTGACTTTAAAATATTAATACCAGACAGCCAGGCTACTTTTTCATTCCCACCAATTGCATATAATTTACGACCAAAGCGAGTTTTACGCAGAGTATAAATACCGGCCATTACAATTACTGCAAAAATAGCTACTGGAATCGGAATTCCCTGATAGCCAATAAAGGTAAAGAATCCGGCAATAAATCCAGCGATAGTTAAAATTATTCCACCTGTTAATCTGGCTTTGTTTCTAACTTTTTCGCCATTTTTTAGCTCAATACTGGTTTTAAATACAGCAAAAATACCCAGAACTAATGCGACTACTAAAATAATTAGAGAAGGTAATTTAGGAATATATCCACTACCTATTTCCGCGAAGGTTAAATTAGTAACCGGAACTGAAACTCCCTGAGTTAAAACAAGACTTAAACCTCTAGCAATAGTCATAATACCCAGAGTAATAATAAAGGGGTGAATATCAAACTTTGCACTCATAAAACCATTGAAAAATCCAATTACACCACCTACTCCAATCAGAGTAACTAAAATTGCGAGCCACATACCAAATCCAGCCTGCATTAAAAGAGTTACTGTTACAGCGGATAGTCCAACTACAGAACCTACAGAAAGGTCAATACCAGCCAGCAGAATTACCATAGTCATTCCAACTGCAATAATCCCATTAATTGTTACCTGACGCACCAGGTTAGTTAAGTTTCTTGAACTTAAAAATGAAGGTGATAAAAAACTTAATATAATAACTAAAAAAATTAAAGCTATAAATGTACCATTATTCTTGATAAACTTCTTCAAATTTATTCAACTCCTTTATTACCAGTAGCATATTTCATTATTGTTTCCTGATCTGCTTCAGAACGTTCTAACTCAGCAGTCTTTTTACCTTCAGACATCACAACTATCCGATCACTCATTCCCATAATTTCTGGCAGCTCAGAAGAAATCATAATTACTGTAACTCCCTGTTCAACCAGCTGATTCATTAATCTATAAACCTCAGTTTTAGCTCCAACATCTATTCCCCGGGTCGGTTCATCTAAAATCAGAACATCAGATTCTGTAATCAGCCACTTTCCAATAACTACTTTTTGCTGATTACCACCGCTTAATTTTTCTACGAATACATCCAGAGAAGGTGTCTTAATATTTAGTTCATCAACGTATTTTTCAGCTACAGCCCTTTCGGCATGCTTATCCATTGCCAGTTTAGAACTGAATTTTTTGATTGAAGGTAAAGTCATATTCATTACCAAATTCTTATCTAAAAGAAGCCCAAGTTCCTTTCTATCTTCAGTGACCAGAGCTATTCCATTGTTTATTGCATCAGCAGGAGATTTAATATCCAGTTTCTTTCCATTTAGAAAAATTTCTCCTTCTCGCTTTTTTCCATAAACTCCAAAAATAGCATTTACAAGCTCAGTCCTACCTGCCCCCATCAAACCTGAAATACCAAGAATTTCTCCTTTATGGGCAGAAAATGAAACATCATCTACCAGCTTTTTCTCAGGGTTAAAAGGATCAGGAACTGATATATTTTTTGCTTCCAGCGTTTTTTCTCCCCGTTTAAAATCATGACTGGGAAAAAGATCTTCAATATCACGACCAACCATTCTGGCAATAATTTCATCCAGAGTAACCTGATCAATATTTATTTTGTCACCAATAGTTGAGCCATCTCTTAAAACAACAACGGAATCTGCTATTTCTTCTATTTCTTCCATTTTATGAGATATATAGATTATTGAAACACCACTGGCTCTTAATTCATTAATTACTGTAAAGAGTTCATTTACCTCAGAATCTGTTAGTGCAGAAGTAGGCTCATCAAAAACTAAAATTCTGGTATCTAAGGAAAGTGCTTTTGCAATCTCAACCATCTGCTGTTTACCAACAGTTAAATCTCCAAGTTCTATTCTCGGGTCAATATCCATGTTTAACCTTGCCAGTACCTTTTCGGCATTATGATATAATTCTTCCCATTTTATTCCACCAAATTTGTTTAAAGGTTGTCTATCTAAAAATATATTTTCAGCAACAGATAGGTCAGGCAGCAAATTTAATTCCTGATGAATGATTCCGATTCCGGCTTCTTCCGCTTCTCTGGTATTGTCAAAACGAACAAGCTGATCATCAAGATAAATATCTCCTTCATAGGTAGGATAGGGCCAGACACCACTCAAAACCTTCATCAATGTTGATTTCCCGGCACCATTTTCTCCAACCAGAGCCAGGACTTCTCCCTGCTCCAAAGTAAAATTAACATTGTCTAGAGCTCGTACACCGGGGAAATCTTTAATAATATTTTTCATTTCCAGAATTACTTCAGCCATCTATTTTACCTCCAGAATTGATTATTTACAGAGCAATCCCATCCTAATGGATGGGACTGCTATATTATTTGTTCTTATATATTCTTATATTTACTCATCTTTGAAAATTTCTGTTGCTTCATGATATCCATCTGCTACAACAGTATCCATAATATTATCTTTATTAACAACTACAATTTCTGTAATTACAGTTGGTACTTCAATCTTACCATTGTCAACATAGCGATCAATTTTTACAATTTCATCAATTGGCTTATCAGGATTCTTAGCTAAAGAAACTGCTACTTCAGCAGATCTATAAGCTAAAGGTTTAATCTTTTTAAAGATCTCAACAGTCTGCTTACCCTGAGCTATATATCTAATATTTAATAAATCAGCATCAGACCCGGCAACAAAAACTTGATCACTGTCTGCCATACCCTGAGCTTCGAGAGCTCTTACAGCACCGGAAGCAAGACCACTATTATTTGCTACAACAGCATCAATATTGTTATCATATTTTGTTAAAGCATTTTCAGTTGTAGCCATAGCCAGATCTGGAGACCAACCTTCATGACTCTGATCGACTACTAAGTTAAGTCCATCATATTTAGCTACTGTGTCCAGAACTCCCTGAGAAAAAGCATTGGCATTGGAGTCACCAGGCTGTCCTCTTAATAAAACGACATTACCTTTGACTTCACCACGATTTTCTTTAAACCATTCAACCATTGCTTTACCCTGCAGTTCACCAACAGCCCAACTGTTTTGGGTTAAAAATACATCTACATTACTATTCATAATTAAAGAGTCATAGTTAACTACTGCAACTCCAGACTCATGAGCCATTTTTACCATATTACTTGCTGTACCTGTATTAACAGGTTGTAACACTATAACATCAGCACCCTGAGTTAACATGTTTTCAAACTTAGAAAGCTGAATATTTTCATCATTGTTTGCTGAATCAAAAATTACCTCATCAGCACCTAATTCTTCTGCTTTTTCAATAAAAGCATCTCTATCTTTAATATATCTTTCTTCCTGCATTGTCTTCAGAAGGAAGCCAACTTTGATTAGACCATCATCTTCTTTTTTGTTATTACCAAGAAGATTATCCAACCAACCGCCACCATCCTGAGCAAAAGCCGCCATTGAGATTGAGGAAACAAGTAAAACTACTACCAACAAAATACTTAATTTTTTCATTATTAACCCCCTAATAGTTTTCTCAATGTGAACCATTATTAACTTATATTTGCTTATAATTCTCAAAGAGTTATTTGATTTATCTAAATTGTATATAATAATCTGAGCATTAACCATAGAATATTTTTTTAAACCCTTGAATATTTTTTGTATTGATTAATTTAGGCTCATATGAATGTTTTTCTAAAAGCAACTATTATACTACTAAATTCATTAAAATAAAAATATGACAAGAATTTATAAAATAGAGAAAGTCCCCAGCTAAAATTCCAGCTGAGGACTCTAATTATTTCTTGATTATATTTTCAGTAATTACCAAAAATACGTTTATTACAAAAGATTAATGTTATCTCGATATGTTGTGGGAGAGGCTCCGACCAGTTTTTTAAACCAGGAACTGAAATAGTAGGCGTCATTAAACCCCAGTTGATCGGCAATCTGATAAATTTTATCATCAGTTGTTTTTAAAAGTTCTTTTGCTTTATTTAATCTGATCATATTAAGATAATCACTAAAACTTTCTCCCGTTTCCTCATGAAAAAGATTACTTAAATGACCGGTGCTTAAATTAAATTTGCGGGCCATCTCACTTAAGGTGATCCCATCCTGATAATTGGCTGCTATATATTCTTTCATCTCACTAATAATTTCAGCATTTTTTTCTCCCGGACTAAAAGAAATTAAATCATGTAATCTCAACAGAAACTCTTTTAGCAAAATTTCAATTTCTTTTAAATCATTATAATCTAAAGCCTCAATTCTCTTTTTGTTAATAATCTCCATCAAATCTTCCGCTTCATAATCCAGATCTTTAATAATTTTAAAGCTTTCTAAAATCAGATTATTTAATACCACATATAATTTTTCTTTGTTAAGTTTTACACTTTTTAGTTCCTCAATAATTTTATTTACGGTTTTTAAAATATCATCTCTACTACCTCTTTTTAAAACAGCGTTTAAATCAATGCGGTCCATTATTAAAGACTGATGCTGAAAAAATTGATCATCAATTAACCAGTTATAGATTATGTTAAGTTTATGATCATTAATATAACTGGATATCTCTCCTCTTAAAACAGCAAGCCTCTGCTCATCATTTTTTTCCTTAATTAGCTCATTTCTAGCTTTATTAACCACATCTAATAATTTTTCTGAACGAAAAGGCTTTAATAAATAGTCATTAACCCCAAAACGAATCGATTTTTGAGCGTATTCAAATTCTGCAAAACCTGAAATAACAATTACTTTTAAATGAGAACTATTTTTTCTGGCCTCTTCAATTAAATTCATTCCACTTAATTTAGGCATCTGAATATCAGTAACCAGAATATCTATTCCTTTTTCTTTAATAATATCTAAAGCTTCCCTGCCATTAGCAGCAGCAAATATTTGATAGCCCTCTCCGGCCCAGTCTGTATTGTTAATTAATTTTTTTCTAATCGGTTTTTCATCATCAACCAGCAGTAATTTAAATTCCAAATTACTTTCCTCCCCTCTGATCAATCCTAATAATGACCGTTGTTTTTTCGCCTTCAATACTTTCCACAGTAAGACCTGAACTACCACCATACATTAATTTTAAACGCTGATCCACATTACGAAGACCAAAATATTTTTTCTGATCATCAGTTTTTAATTCACCAGTTAATATTTTATTAATTTCCCTCACTTTGGCAGCTGGGATCCCAACTCCATTATCCGCAATTTTAAAATATATATTTTTATTTTCCCGATAGCCTTTAACGATAACCAGACCATTTTTTTCAGCCGGTAATAAACCGTGATAAATAGCATTTTCTACTATTGGCTGCAGTATTAGTTTAGGAATGTGTTTTTCCATTATTTCAAAATCCTCAATGTCAATTATATATTCATATTCTTCCCCATGTCTAAACTGCTGAATAAAAAGATAATTTTTTACATGTTTAATTTCATTTCTGATCAAGACCATTTCCTTACCGTGACTTAAACTTAAACGAAAGAATTTACCCAGAGCTTCCACCATATGAGTTGCTCTATCAAAATCTTTATTTTCCAGCAGACCAATAATTAAATCAAGTGTATTATATATAAAGTGAGGTTTAATCTGATTATCCAGACTTTCCATTTCAAGTTTTCTCAAGAGCTTCTGTTCTCTAACATTCTGTTCCATTAACTTATTTATTCGCCTGATCATCTTATTAAAGCTCTGACCGAGCTCAGCAATCTCATCATTACCACTGATATCAATTTTTACTGAGAGATCATTTTCAGAAGCACGATGAGTTAGTTCCTGCAGTTTTTGAATTGGTTTCGAAAGAGAATAAGAAAGATAAACAGTCAGTAAAATAATAATCAAAAGTACTACTAGAGTTAGATATACTGTAATATCAGTAATATAATTCAATTCTGCTTCTACTTCATCAGCCGAAGCCATACTGATTATATACCAGCCAGTAGATTTAGAAAAAGTGGAAGTTAGAATATACTGTTCTCCATTTAAATTTACTTTGCGATTAGGAAAACCGTCACTATAAAGCAGACTCCGCTTGCCGATCTTTTCCTGATCAGGATGATAGACAATATCACCATTTTGATCAGCAATTAAAAAATAGCTCTTTTCTCCCAGATTAAAATCTGTCAAATTTGCCAGTACATCCAGATCAATGTCGGCAGAAATTAATACATTTTCTTCTGCGATTTCTGGATAATATGAACTAACAATTGTAATTACTTCCTTTTGCAGATAATTACTATAGGGCGGAGTAAAAAATATATCTCCACTTAAATTTGAATACATCCTGTTTTTAAACTCTTTTATATCTATACTAAAGGTACCATAGCTGCTGATTCTGCGGCCGTCCTGAAAAGTAATTGCAATATCTTCCAGACCGGGTTTCATCTGTTTTAAATTATTAAAATCCTCCCAGATTCGAAAAGCATATTTTCTATTATTTCTAAAATCATTTGCCTGAGTAAGTTTGATAAACTGATTAATATAAAAATCCTGTTCTCTGCTTAAAAAAGTTTCTATTTCACTAACATAATCCTCCAGATCTCTTTCCATCCTGTTTACCATTTCCTGTGAGTAATCACTAATGCGATCATTAATCGCACCTCGATAAATATTAAAAGAAAGCAACCCGGATAATAAAATAGGCAGCAGACCAATTATCAAAAAAGAAATAATTAATTTAGTTCTAATGGTATGAATTTCTATTCTATTAAATAATTTTTTGAAAAATTTATTAAACATTAATTCCCACCTTATTTTACTCTCCAGGGGCGATGAGTCTGGAGAAGCCTCTCTAAATTTTGTTCGTTAGCAACTTCTACTCCGGTTTCAATATATTCCTGAGGAAGAGCATCATACATTATATAATTATACAATGTTGATAAACCTTTAGAGCCCATAGTTGCCATATCCTGTCCCACTAAGTACTGCAGCAGACCTCTTTTCTGTAATAATAGAGCATCATAAAAAATATCTATCCCAACTGCAATACCTCCATCTTCTGCCCACTTTTGAAAATTAGGTAAAGCTTCTGCAGGAACATAAAAGGGCCACCCCCCCACAAAAAATATAATATCAATATCTGGATTTTGCTGTAAATACTGCTCCAGTAATTCCACCGAAAGATTGACACTATCCTGATTTTCAATTATATCTTTAACTCTTATATTGGTATTTTCTACCCTATCCAGAAAACCTTCGATTCTACTATCTAAATTTAAAGCCCCTCTGACTCCTGTCATAATCATTGTATTTAGGTATTTTCCCTGCTGCCTGTAATCAATATTATTATTTTTTAAGACATCAAGCAGTCCTTCTGCAGTTACTCTGCCAGCTTTATAATTATTAATACCTATGTGAAAAAGTCTTTTGCTATCAGGAGCATCAGCATCAAAAGTTGCAACTGCTATTCCTGCCTCGACCGCCTTATTAATTACATTTATATATTCAGGTGTATTATTAACACTAATTACCATTCCATCTACTTTCCTGGCAATTAGACTTTCAATAATATCTATCTGCTCTTCCGCATCATAAGCAAAAGGAGCCACCCATTCGAGATTAATCCCCAGATCAATTGCTTTCTCCTGAGCATGTTCATAAGCATCAAGAAAAATTGGATTATCCAGTGATCTTGGAACATATGCTATAGTAATTTCCTGCTCATTTTTCTGGTCTTCCTGCTGATCAATATTTTCTGCCGCTGCCGGCAAATTAAAAAAAGTAATCAATATTAAAATAAAAATTATTAAAATTTTATTTTTTTGAGCAAACAATATTTGTCACCCCACAAATTTATTCATCTATCTAAAAATTGCAAAAACTGTAAATAACACATAAAAAAAGGCCCTTTTAAAGGCCTTTAATCTTTAAGTTTAAATCTTAAAACTATGCCATCAGATTAATATTTTGACCTCTACCTGGCCCTGCGGCTCTGGCCTGCTGTACCGCCTGTGAAGTTTCTTTCATACCTTCAACCAGTTTAGAAACCTGATCAGCACTCTGACCCATAGCCTTCTGCATGCCAGAAATACTTAAAGCCTGCTGAATACTTGCTATCTGATTCTGCATTGCAGCGTTCACACTGCTCATAATATCAACTCCTCTGCCATTAATTCAAATTTAACAGTGTTAGTAGTTTAATAATAGCAGATTTTATGCTGTTTTTCCACTATTTTGAGTAATTAATTAAATAAAGAAGGTAATTTGAGTACTTTTGTACAATTATTACTAGTGAGAGAATAAATTTTGAAAGGAGAATTATGATGACCATTAAGAAAGATTACTACAAAATTAAAGCAGAGAATATTATTAAAAATTTTAAAAAGAGAAATATTGAAGGTTTTTATGTAGAAAATTCAAAAGCAGCCAGAGAAAAAATTCTTGACCTGATTCAAGAAAACTCTTCTGTTTCCTGGGGAGGCTCAATGACTCTAGATGAAATCGGGATTTTTAGTGACTTAAAAACTGGTAATTATAATTTGCTGGATAGAGCGACTGCCCAAAATTCAACTGAAAAAGAGAAAATCTATCATCAGGCACTAAGTGCAGAATATTATTTAATGAGTTCTAATGCAATTACTCAGTCAGGCAAGCTGGTAAATGTTGATGGCAACGGCAATCGCCTGGCAGCTTTAATTTATGGACCAAAAAATGTAATTATTGTAGCAGGCATGAATAAAGTTACCGCAGATGAGGAAAGTGCAGTTAAAAGAGTTCGTAATCAGGCAGCACCTGCAAACTCAGTCAGACTAGATCAAAAAACTCCCTGTGCTAAAACTGGCCACTGCAGCAGCTGCCAGATTGAAGATACTATCTGCTGTCAAACTGTTATTACCCGTCGTTCTCGCCATAAAGGAAGAATTAAAGTTATCTTAGTTGGAGAAGAGCTGGGATTTTAAAATGTTAATCTATTTACAGTAATAATTAGATCACTGTGTTAAGTTTATTATAGTTATGGGAGGTGCTTTCAATGAACAAAACAGCAGATAGACTATATAGAAGTCCTGAAGATAAAAATATTGAAAACAATTTTCAATTTATATTATTTGGTGGTACTGGTGATCTGGCACATAATAAAATTATCCCTGCTTTTTATAACTTAGCAGCCAAAAATATTTTACCAGATAATTATACAATAATCGCTACCGGCCGTCGCTATGATAATAAAAATGAATATCTTAATAATTTATATTCTTCAATTGAAAATAAAAAGGAGAAAATTGATAACAGAATCTGGCAGTCACTGGCAGATCATATAGAATATTTTCAACTTTCCTTTAAGGAAAATAATGACTTTGAAAGACTTAGAAAAAGACTTTTGCAGAAGTCTAAAGAAGATAAAATTTCCAATCGGATTTTTTATCTGGCTACTGCGCCTAAGTTTTTTGCTGAAATCTCAAAAAAACTAAAGGAATTTAACTTATTAAATGCTGGTTTTGAACACAGTGATTCGAGACTGGTCATTGAAAAACCGTTTGGACATGATTTTGAATCTGCCAAAAAGTTAAATAATACTCTAAATGATATTTTTTCTGAAAAAAATATCTTTAGAATAGACCATTACCTGGGCAAAGAAATGATCCAGAATATAATGGTGATCAGATTAAGCAATCCAATTTTTAGAGCTCTCTGGAATAAAGAGCATATTGATAATATACAAATCTATTTAAATGAATCAGAAGGAGTTAAAGACCGCGGCAAATACTATGATGATACCGGGGTAATTAAAGACATGTTTCAAAACCATATTCTACAGGTATTATCCTTAATTGCTATGGAAGAACCAGCTAATTTAAGTGCTCAGGAAATCTCAGATAAAAAAGTAGAGGTTTTCAAAGAACTGGCTGACAATGATTTAAGCGATATAGATAAACATATTGTCCGGGGCCAGTATGACTCAAATACTGTTAATGGAGAAAAAATCAAAGCTTATCGCGAAGAAAAGCAGATTAATTCTGAATCTCAGACCGCTACCTTTATGGCACTTAAACTGTTTTTAAATAATGATCGCTGGCGAAATGTACCTATCTATCTGAAATCAGGTAAGAGGTTGAATAAAAAAGAAGCTGCAATCGCAGTTGAATTTAAAGATAATTTTCATTCTTCTTATCTTCAAAATCAGAAATTGGACAGCAATCTTTTGCTAATTAAAATCCAACCTGAAGAAGGTGTCTCACTCAGGTTTAATACTCGTAAACCGGCAAGCAATAACAAAATTATTCCTGTTAAAATGGAATTCTGTCAGAGCTGCCAACAGTTCTTTAACTCTCCTGAAAATTATGAAGGTCTAATCTATGATATGATAGAGGGGGATAAAACTCTCTTCACAAGCTGGGAGGAGGTTTCATATTCCTGGAAGTTTATAGACAAGATTCAACAAAAATGTGAAGAAGAAAATATTGAACTCCATAATTATCCAGCCTTAAGCGAAGGCCCTGAAGCAGCTGACCGGCTGCTGGAAGCAGATGGAAGAAAATGGCTGGACAAAGAATTGTCGTAAAAGATATAGATATAATTTAATATTAACGGTTGTAAATTATTTAAGGGGGAATTTTTATGTATGATATTTCAATGACAATTAGAAAAAATATGCTGGTTTATAAAGGTAAAGACGAAATTAGACCCCGTCTCAAAACTGTCAGGGATTTTTCCGAAGGAGACGCACACGAATCTGAATTACAGATGAATGTCCATACTGGAACTCATGTAGATGCGCCACTGCATATGCTGCAGGATGGAGAAAATGCCAATTTGTTTTTTGCTGAAAATCCATTTTATCAGGCTCAACTGCTGGACTTAACTCAGCTTAATGAAAAAATTACGGCGGCAGATCTAAAAGAATATACTATTGAAGAAAACTCATTTTTAATTTTAAAAACACGCAACTCCGAACCTGGTTTTCTGGAAAAGACTCCTGAAAAATTTATCTATCTGGCAGAAAGTGGTGCTAAATATCTGGCAACAAAAAAAATAAAGGGAGTAGGTATTGACACAAATGGAATAGAACGAGCTCAATCAGAACATCCAACCCATAAAAAACTCCTGGGAGAAAAAATCATGATTTTAGAAGGACTGCGATTAAAAAAAGTTCCTGCCGGAAAATATATTTTATTACTTTCTCTTCTAAAAATTGCAGATAGTGATGGTTTACCAGGTAGGGCTTATTTATTTGAGCCTGGAGAAATTGAAACTATGCTCAAATTATTTAAATAAATTATTTTTTTAAGTTTTGTTATTAAGGAGGTAATTATTAATGAAGAAATATGAAATTGGATTGATTGGGCTTTCAGTCATGGGTCAGAATTTGACTCTAAATATTGCTCGCAATCATTCTATTGCAGTTTATAATCGTACAAAAAGTAAAATTAGAAATTTTATGGAAAATAAAGTACAAAATCAAAATGTTAAAGCTACCTATGAACTTGAAGAATTTGTAAGTTCTCTTAAAAAGCCTCGTAAAATAATGTTGATGATTAAGGCTGGTAAACCTGTAGACTTAGTTATTGACAGTCTACTGCCCTATTTAGAAAAAGATGACATTATTATAGATGGTGGAAATTCTCATTTTGAGGATACAAATAGAAGGTTAAAAAATCTCAATGAAAAAGGAATCCGGTATCTAGGAGTAGGAATCAGCGGTGGTGAATATGGTGCTCTTCACGGTCCTTCCATTATGCCTGGCGGCAATGAAAACGCATATGCAGAGGTTTCTGATATCATGGAAAATGCAGCTGCCAGGACCGAAAAAGGGGCCTGTGTCAGCTACTTAGGTCCCCGGTCAGCCGGACATTATGTGAAAATGATTCATAATGGAATTGAGTATGGTATTATGGAAGTGCTGGCCGAAATATATGACTATATGCGTAAGGTAATGCAGTTAAAACCGGTGGAAATGGGAAATATTTTTGCCAAATGGAATCAGGAATTTGATTCTTATCTGGTAGAAATAACTGCTAAAATCATGCAGAAGGATGATCCTAAAACTGGGCGAAAATTAATTGATTTAATTCTGGATAAAGCAAAACATAAAGGAACTGGTAAATGGAGTGTACAGAGTGCCTTAGATCTTGGCACAGCTATTCCCACTATTAATGCAGGTGTAAATGCCCGTTTAATGTCAGCAATTAAAACTGAAAGAGTTGAAAACTCTGCCCAATTTGCAAGCAGTTCCAGACCTGTAGTTAATAAAGAAGAATTGCTGCCCCTGCTCAAATCTGCTCTTTACTTTGCTTCAGTAATTGCTTATGCAGAGGGATTTAAGCTTTTAAAAACTGCTTCAAATGAATATGAATATAATTTAAATTATAAAGAGATTGCGCGCATCTGGGAGGATGGGTGTATAATCCGCTCCGGGCTTTTGGAACCAATCCAGGCTGCTTTTGCTGAAGATATGCAGTTAAATTCTTTAATTACTGCTCGCCAGTTTAAATCACAGCTTAATGCAGCTGCAGATAAAATAGACAAATTAATTACTACTGCAGCCCAAGCGGGAGTACCATTAACTGCAATTCATTCTGCTCTTGATTATTTTAACAGCCTAAAAGCAAAAGAACTTCCAGCCAATTTAATTCAGGCCCAGCGTGATTTCTTTGGTGCACATACTTATCAGCGTCGTGATCAGGAAGGAACTTTCCATACTGAATGGGAATAATAGTTCCAGTTATTTAAAAGTTTATAATAAATGATTTTACTTTTAATTAAATATCTAAAAAAGGTGCTCCCCCGTAATTAAAAAGGGGAGCACCTTTTTGATTTGATTTTAAAATCTGCCATTACCCGAGTCACTTAAGTCAATCAATCCTTCTGGATAAGGTTTAAAAATTGTTTGTGGCATTAAATAATCGACTTTAAATCTAATAATCCAGGATCTGAGCAAGGCAAGAGGTAATGAAAATGGCACTTTATCATTTCTAAAATCCTGAAGAGTTTCTAAAAAGTATTCCCGCTCCTCTCGACTAATATCTGATGATACATAACCAAAAATATGCTGAAGCATATTAACCCTCTTACCTGAATCAGGCAGCACATTTAAAGTTTTTAACATTTGATCTCTATATTTTTGCATTGTCTCCTCAGTCTTTCCTCTTACATGAGCTGCCACAATTCTTCCCAGTTTATTTAAACCCTCCTGATTATAAGACATTATTAAGTATTTATTATTACTGTGAAAATCAATTAAATCTTTGATATTTTTACCTTCAATAACATGCCGCAAATCTGCCAGCAAAAAGATCTTAATTAAAAAGTTTTCCCGTAATTTAAAATTTTTGAGTCGACCTTCATTTTCAATAACCAGTGAAGAAAATTTTTGAGCTAAATTATCGGCAAAATAACCTGCTCGTTTTTCTCCCAGAGCTGGTACCTTTCCGGCTTTAGAGTAGACTTTGGAATCATTACTCCCACATGATGGTGAGCGATTCTTCGCAATAAAGCCTTCTATTTCTTCCTCCTTCCATTCTGAAGTGAAGCTTTCAATATAATCATCCATTTTTTCCGTATGATCCTCACCTGTCATAGAATCTACAAGTCTGTATTGATCACTCTTTTTTATTAAACGAACCGAATTACGGGGAACCCCCAGTCCTATTTCAACTTCAGGACATATTTTAATATAATTAACATGTTTTTCTAAAGCCCGCACAAATTTGTCCGGTATCAAATCTCCATTATACCGACATTTACAGTATTCCAGACATTTACTTAAAATTAGATTTGGTTTTCTAAACTCTCTCAAAATAAATCACTCCTATTTTTATCTTTATTTTTTAGGAAACCAGGGAAAGAATATATTTGTTTCTTCTGCATATTGCTGATATTCCTCATCATCAGCATATCTCTTTTCTAATAGCGGTACCCCCGAAACAAAACGAAGCAAATAGTTCATTATTAGAGGACTGTAAATAAATTTCCAGCCGCCACTTACAGCCAGGGCAATAATATAATATCCCCACCAGACCAGAGCATCACCAAAATAATTAGGATGTCTGGTATATTTCCAGACTCCTTCTTTCATTATATGTCCATCTTTTTCAGAGTCAGATTTAGCCTTAAAATCTTTAAGCTGTTTATCCCCAGCTGCTTCAAAGGCAAAGCCAATCCCCCAGATAAATAAACCAATAAAATCTATAATTTTTAAGCTCTGATAAGGCGAAGAAATAATTTTAATTATTGGGGTTGAGATAATAAATAATAATAATCCCTGCAGCATAAAAACTCTTAAAAATGACTTTAAATAAAAATTATCCCATTCCTTTCTCCATTTGGCATAACGAAAATCTTCGCCCTTACCAAGATTTCGCTTAAAAATGTGATAACTTAATCTTAATCCCCAGATGCTAACCAGAAAAGTTATAATAAAAGAACGCAGATTATAATTATTAGTTAAGTACAGAGCCATATTTGCTGTATAAACATAACCCAGACCCCAGCCAATATCAACAATTGAATTATCTTTTTTTAATACAGCAATCACAAAGAAAAGTGAAAAATAAAGCAGCACCAAAAGAAATAACTGAAAGTAAATTGAACTTAACATTTTAACAACCCCTTAATTTTTTTCTAGTAATGCAACAGCAGTACTTCCACGTCCAGCATTCATTGCCACAATTGGAGAAATCGCTTCCAAAAAATCAGCTTCTATACCCAGTAATTCTTTAAAACTATCCCGATACCTCTCAGCTCGCTCCAGATCATCTCCATGTACAACTGCAAAGCGTTTAATTCCATTTCCCTGCTGATGATCCTTCAAAATTGATTTGATTTTTTTGAAATTACCTTTTTTACTGAATGCTGTAGCAAAAGCTATTCCATTACCTTTTCGATCAATTGAAATAATGGGTTTTAGATTAAGAAATCCAGCAAGTTTTCCTTTAAGAGGACTGACTCGTCCTCCGCGAACCATGTATTTAAAATCACTCACACTGACATAAATATAGAGTCTTTCTCTGATTGATTTAAGATAGGCAATTGTTGCTTCAAAACTTTTCCCTGATTCTATCTGCTCTACTGCTTCTATTACCAAAAGACCTTCAGCTCCAGAATTTGTTCTGGAATCTATAACTTCAATTTTAAGCTCACTATTTTCCCGGCTGACATTTTCTGCTGCTCTGGCTAAATTATTATAAGTGCCACTCATTTTAGCAGACACTGTAATTGCAATAATTGAATTATAATTTTCTGCCAGATAACTCAGCTGATCTTCAATCTTTTTAACTGCCGGTTGAGCTGAAGATGGATATTCCTCAGCATCATCAATAATCTCAAAAAAGTTCTTGCTATCTATGGTAAGTTTATCTAAATAATTAGTTCCATCAAGCAGAATATTTAGTGGTAAAATATGAATCTGATGTTTATCTATATATTCTTCTGGCAAATCTGCAATTGAGTCTGTCAAGATAGCAATCTCTGACCGCTTATTATACTTCACTCCCTGCTGCAAAAGCATATCATCCGCTTTTTGGTCTAAAATATGAGAAAATTGTTTTAATCTAATAAATAACTCAGGTGGATTATTGGTATGAATATGAACCCTGAGTTTATTTTTATCCCCAGCAATAATTAAAGAATCGCCCAGATCTTCAATTTCTTTTCGCAGTTTGGGTATTTCTATCATTAAATTTTCTAAATACGCTTCTGTGCAGTAGCGAAACTTAATCTCTTCTTCTTGACCGATTTCTTCTTCAATAACTTCAATTTTCGCTGCTGAATCAATTTTAAGTTCTTTTAGGTCTCCTCTTTTTATAAAATCTACAATCCCTTTTAGAAATAATACAAAAGCCTGAGCTCCCGAATCAACAACATTTGCCTTTTTTAAAACTTCAAGCTGGTTTTTGGTATTTTCCAGAGAGCTGGAAGCGATTTTAAGAGATTCTTCCATTATTTCCGCAAAATCACTGCTCTTATTTTTTAATGTCTTTAAAGATTCTGACCAGTCTTTCATTACAGTTAAAATTGTTCCTTCAACTGGATTATTAATTCCCTGGTAGGTATGCTTAACTGCTCTATCTATTGCCAGAGCAAACTTATTTACATTGATACTCTCTGCCCGGTCAACACTGCTTTTGAAACCATTAATAAACTGAGCAAAAATAATACCAGAATTTCCAATTGCTCCTCTCAATGCAGCATCTCCCATAGAGTCTAAAGTTATAGTTAAAGAATTATCCTTTACTGCTTCATTTTTAACAAAACTTAAAGTTCTCGATAAATTACTACCGGTATCTCCATCTGCAACTGGAAATAAATTTATGCGATTTAATTCTTTTTTATTTGCGATAACTTCTTTTGCTCCAGATAAAAAAGCATAATATAATCTTTTTCCATCAAGATAAGTTATTTTCATCCTTATCTCCTCCTGCCTGATCAAATTAATAATCTTTACTGTTAAATTTATTATATCCTTAAATGCTAAAAATTGAAAGTTATTTAAAATAATTTTCTAAAAATTTTTAGAAATCAGCTTGACATTAGATAGATATCTAATTATACTATAGTTAGAAGTTTATTAAAGGAGTTGTTATGATGAGTAATAATTATATTTTGGATCGATCAATTATTTATGAGGTATTTTTAAGTCTTTTTCGATTAAATAACAATAAAACAATCAATTTAGAGGATTTAGAATTGGAAAAAGAAATCAAACTTGATAAAGAAATAGTTAATTGGACTGCAGAAACACTGGAAAAAATTCCAGAAAACAAAAAAGAAACAATTACAAAATACTTTAATGAAGAAAGCTATTTTGGCCTCTGCCTAATTTCAGAAATACCAGTACTTGAGATAGATAAGATGGAAGATTATTTAAGTTATTTAAGAGAAAAAGAAGCTTCAGATTTTCTTTATCGATTTACTCAGTCAGGATATGGTCCGGCTCCTTCAGAGAAAATTGATCTGGCGAAAGTTAAGAGTTTAATCAAAAATGAAAAACAGGCTGCAAAATTTGTTAATGAAAAACTTAATTTTTCTTCTGCTCAAAAATGGAATTTACTGCAGTTCTATTTTGAACCTGAGGCAATGAAAAATGAATTTATTGAACTTTTAGAGTGGTATTATAAAAACATATTCAGCAGTGATCTGGAATGGATAAAAAATAAATTAGAAAAAATTAATGATAATTACCAGGAAAATATCAAACGCTATGGTAAAAAATATCTGGAAAATATATTAAGCAAGTTAATTGATAATCCGCTAAGTGGAGAGCAAAATCATATAGCCTTCTCCTATTTTTATGAAACTAGAATTTTAAACAGTAGTTTAGAGAATGGCGATAGTTTCTATTTGATCGGTTTCCGCTTTCCTGAAATTTTTGCTGCTGATGAAGAAGGTCTCTTAGGAAGCCTGGAAATTTTTAAAGCACTGGCTGATGAAACAAGACTTAATATTATCGCGCTTTTGGCTGAAAAAACAATGTATGGTAATGAGCTTGCAGAAAAATTAAATCTTTCTAATGCTACTATTTCCCATCATGTCAGTAAATTAATAATGAATAATATTATTCAGGCACAGAAAAAAGAAAATAAATTATATTTTAAGTTAAATAAAAATAAATTTAAGACAGCTGTTTTAAAAGCCGTTAATAATCTAATTTAATTTTTTAAAATAATATTAGATGTTTATCTAAATATTATATATTAGATTTTTATCAAATTAAACTAGGGGGAGTTAAAATGAATCGTATACCAAAATCAGTAAAATTTAATTATCCTGCTTCTGTTTTACTAAATCTCTGTATTTATCTTTTTATCAGCTCTGTAATTTATTATCTCTGTAGTTTAAACATTAAGCTGCCTAAAATTGTCTTACTCTGCAGCAGTTTTATTTTAGTCTTTTACCTGAGTTCCAGAAAAATGGACATACTTCTTCCCAAAATGAAGTTAAAAAATATAGTTATTCTTTCAAAATTTTTTTTAGGGATTATCACTTTAACCACAGCAATTTTAATCTATAATAACTTTAGTTTGACTTCTAGCTATCTTTATCTATTAATCTTAACTACCGCTATCTTATATGCAATTTTAAATAGAGCTTATAATCTTCACTACAAAAAAATCAACTCCAAAAAAGAAAGTACCAGAAACAGTGAATTAATATCTCAGTTTAATCTGGAAAAACTATTAATAATAATTCTGGCCGCGGCCACTGCTGTCTTTGTAAAACTAAATCTGATTCCTCTGATTTTGCTGGGAACAGCAGTCTACTATTTTATCTCAGCATATATCAATACATTTCAAAAAATTTAGCTAGATACATAAACATCCCGGTAGACTGCAGAACAGTACCGGGATGTCATTATACCTTTAAGTATTTTTAACTGCAGCCAGTTCTTCACTGATTCTTGATAAATTCTTACCATAACGCAGATCATTTCTTAAATCAGTTAGAACTTTATCCAGAACCTTTAATTCCTGCATTAATTCTTTTTCTTCTGCAGTAGTATCAATTATATCCTTAATTCCTCCATTATTTATAATAATTCTTTTATCTCCCATCAGAGCTAAGATTGGATCATGGGTAGCCATCAGAACTATTTTTTCTTCACCAACTAGCAGCTCAAGTGCTTTTTCACGATCAATACCAGCATTTTCGATCTCATCAATTAAAATAATCGGAGATGAACTTAATATTGCAGTGTCAGCAATCATTAAAGCTCTTGACTGACCACCACTCAAGCTCGTGATCTGAGCCTCTCTGCCAAACTGCTCACCTGCAAGTCGATTGGCTTCATTAAAAATTCTTTCTACAACCTCTGCCTGATTATCAATTAAACGGCTCTCAGCGTGTAGATTTAAAAATTCAATTACCGAAAGATCCATCACAAAGTTCATATTCTGTGAAAGCTGAGCCACCAGTTTTTTACCGCCGGTAAAGCGCCATTTTTTATCCGGTACCTCATCATTTATTAAAATTTGCCTTTCTGTTGGTGTATCTCCCTGGGCGGTCCATTCTATATCCGCCAGCAGACGACTTTTCCCTGAGCCAGTTGGCCCAACTATCGAGATAATTTCTCCACTGTGTATATCCAGCTTATCATAATTTTCTTTTTTTCCATCCTTATTATTACCGGCAAGAATAGAGAGCTTTGCTACTACAGAGTCATTCTCCCCTAAAAACTCCTGCATATTTTTTATATGTGAACTCAAACTGTCTGCAAATTGATCTAAATCAAATACCACATCTTCTCTTTCCTCAACTGTTAATCCGGCATAAATTTCTTTAAGAGTTTTTTCCTGATCATCCACTGCCAGCTTTTGATCCTCAAAAAAACTTTCGGTATAGGGATATTGCTCAATAATTTCATTTACTGTCGAACTTTTCAATTTATCTTTAATGATCATTATTCATCACCCAGTTCTATTTTTCTAACATTTCCTAACTGATGTTCTTCACCAATTCTTGTTTCACCAAGACAGTAAGAACACATAGCAGAAGGCATAGAAAATCTTAATTTTTTACCTGTTACTGTATCTATATGATCATTTTCATCAAACAGTAAAGTCGAAAACTCATAAGCGCCCTGTCCTGTCAGACCATTAACATTCATCACCATAGCATCAGGATTTACTGTACTGACTCTGGAAGCAAAAACTTCTCTTTCTGCCTGAGAAACAATATCTCCCTTGGTAATTACCACAATATCAGCTGTCTTTAACATTGGTCCAATTTTTTTAGGAGTATTAATCCCACTCAAATTGTCAATTACACAAATCGCCTTAATATCTTTAATATAAGGAGAGCAGCGATTACAGAGGCCTGCACTTTCTGTAATCAAAAGATCAAGTTCTTTTTCTCTACCCCACTGAACAACTTCTTCAATATTACTAACAAAATAATGATCCGGACAGAGAGAACCTGATAAACCTTTTTTAACCGGTACTCCCGCTTTACGATAGAGTTCATCATCATCTGTATATAAACAGTCAAACTTGACAACCCCAACATTAAGTCCCCGCTGCTGAATTGCTTCTATAGTCTTTAAAATAACAGCAGTTTTACCAGAGGAAGGTGGGCCGGAGAAGGTGACTAAATTCATACTGCAGCCACCTCCACAGCTTTGTTAAATTCTGCTTCTAAATCTTTTAAGAGTTCACCTGGATTTTCCCCTCTTAAGAAATCCCAACCGGGCCACATAAATTGAGCATTTTCGGGCAGTCCGTTATCTACTTCTGGCAGTACACTGGGGAATAATCCCTGTTCAGCCAAAACCTTACCCATTTTTTCTGAAGCCATTAAATCAATTAAAGGTTTCATCTTTTCATTTTTTTCCGCTTTAGTCAGCATAAAGATTGGAGAAACAATTGCTCCATCTTCAGGCCAGACAAATTCCATATGGGGGAAACGCTTTGCCATTCTGGTGAAGAAATATGGCATAATTGTAATCGCTGGCTGATCATCGGCTTTACGACCTCCATCTTTAACCATCTGAGATGGATGAAGAGCTTTTTTCATTGAACGTCCCAGCTTCTGAACCCCTTCTCTACCATATGCTTTATAAATATTTAATAAGATTGCATTAAAAAGATCAAAATCACTAACTGGCAGACTGACACTGTTGGCAAATTCTTCACTTAAAATATCTTCCCAGCTTCCAGGAATTTCTCTACCATCTAATTCTTCTTTATTTACCAAAAATACTGCCGGTACAATACTTAAAACAGAATAATCACCTTCGGGATCCAGCAGATCAACACCGGCTTCCGTAAAATCTTTGTTCAATTCTGTAATTCCTGTTGCATCCTTAAAAACATCCTGGCGGCGGAAGCGATCCATCAAATTTTTATCAAAGAAAAGATCAAAACCGGCAGAAATAAAGATATCGGAGAGTTCAGCAGCTGAACTGATTTCCTCAAAACCATTCTGAAGCCATTCCAGCCCCTGAGAAGCAGACTTAAGATCGAGCTCAACCTCATAATCCAGTTCGGCAGCTGTTTTTTCCAATTCTTCTGTCATTGGAATTTTTACCGGACAGGGTAAAGAACCAGCAACTTTAATTTTCTCTCCCTCAGTTTTTGTAACAGATTTTTTTGCTATTTCATTTTCCATCAGTTCGATAAGCTTTTCCAGATCCAAATTTTTAAGCCTGGCAGCCTGTTTTAAAGTAATTTGTTTACCAAAACTTTTTCTTTTTTCCTCTTTATCTAATTGATTAAAACCTTTATTAACCAGTACAGAAATAACTTCCGGATATGCTTCAGTTATTTCAAATAAATTTTTATTAACATCAATTTTTCTTTCCATTTTTATAAACACTCCTTTATTGATAATTATACCGATTATCTAAAAATAACTTGCGAATAACCTGTACTTATATTATTTACTATTTAAAGTTTAGCATTTTACTCAAGTTTGTTCTGTGACCTATCTCACTCAGCTTATTTTTTTTTATCAAAAATTTGTCTTCTCTTAAAATGATATGGAAACAATATTTTAATTATACCAGTACCGGCTAAAATTTTCTGAGTTATAAATCACATAAAGTTAAAATATTTTTCAAAGTTGAGCAGTTTACTTGATTTTTAAAAAAATATTGCTTATTATAGAATATATAGAATAAATTTGAGGTGGGAAAATAAATGAGTGTAGTAAAAGAAATACCTTTTTTTAGTCTGCTTACAGAAGAAGAATTAAATTTAATTGACGAGATTGCCAGTGAAACAGAATTTAAAAAAGGAGAATATATTTTTTTTGAAGGTGAAGCTGGAGATAAATTCTTTATTATTAAAAATGGACAGGTTAAACTAACTAAAATGATAAAAAATGGTGATGAACAGATCCTGAATATTTTTAGTGACCATGATATAATTGCAGAAATAGTTGCCTTTGATAAAGGTAATTATCCTGCTTCAGCTATAACAATGACTGATACTGAAGTAATTGTATTTGATCAATCAGAATTAGAAAGTCTTATTTTAAACCATCCCTCTATTGGAGTTAAACTGCTTAGAGAAATGAGTGGACGCCTGCGTCGAGCTCAACAAAATGTTAGGGACCTGGCCTTAAAAGATAGTTCTGCTAGAGTTGCAGGACTTCTTATCTTTCTGGCTGAAAAGTATGGTAAAAAAAATAAAGATAGAGTTATTTTAGATATTTCTTTAACTCAACAGGAACTGGCCAGCATGATTGGCAGCAGTCGGGAAACTGTCTCCCGCGTCCTGGGGCAGTTTGAAAGTGAAGATCTAATTAAAACCTCTCGCAAAAAAATTATTATTTATAAACTTGATCAAATTAAATTATATACCTAAATAAAAACTTAATAATAACCATTATTGTTAACTATTTTACTTGACATAAACAAATAATACTATATAATGTTGTTAATAACCTTTTATAAGACTATAAGAATATAAGAAGAAGGAGGGTTAATACAATGAGAGATTTACTAATAGTATTAACTATGATGGGAATAGTTTTAGCCCCTCAGTTAATAGAATTATATTTAACAGCGAAAAATAATTAATTAAAAAACGATATTTACAGTTAAAAAATAAGAAAATCCTGAGCCATTAATACTGGCTCAGGATTTTTTAATTAAAAATATATTCCTGTCAGTTTCATATAGACATGTTTCTTTCAATTAGTTAATTTACTTAAAAATAAGCAATTTTAGTTATTTCTCTGATAAGCAGCTTTGGACTCTTCAATTACCTGCAGAGCCTCTTCAATTCCCGCCCAGCCAATAATTTTTACTTCCTTCTCTTCTAAATTTTTATATACAGAAAAGAAGTGTTCGTATTCCTTGAGCAGATGTTCCTCAAGATCATAAAGAGTATTTGTATTTTTAAATCTTGGATCATGTTCAGGAACCGTAAATATTTTTTCATCCCGACCTTTTTCATCTTCCATAATAAACATCCCAATTACTCTTGCAGTAATTATACAACCAGGGAAAGTTGGAAAAGTAGTTAAAACCATTGCATCAAGTGGATCTCCATCATCAGCCAGAGTTTCTTCTAAATATCCATAATCCGCTGGATAATATACAGGTGAATACATTACCCGATCTAATCTGAATTTGCCTTTCTCTTTATCATACTCATACTTATTATTACTTCCTTTTGGAATCTCAACAAAAACATCAATTAAATTACCACTCATTTTATTTCCTCCATTTAAATTAACTTTTTAATCAATAAGTTCAGATAAACTTTCTGCCATTTTTGTAATCTGATCAGCTGCATTATGTAATTTCTCAGTCATAATTTTTTCATTTTCAGTAAACTGATCAACTTTCTGATTCATTTTATCTATATTTATCTTAGTATTTTCGGTTGACTCATTTAACTTTTCAATAAATCCGGTTATTTCTTTAACTGAAGCTCCTGTTTCATCTGCCAATTTTCTAATTTCATCAGCTACCACATTAAAACCATTAGCTTTAACATCAGCTCGGGCTGCTTCAATTGCAGCATTCAGGCCCAACATTTTTGTCTGATCAGAAACAGTTTTGATAAATTTAACTATTTCATTTGTCTTTTCAAGATTAGCTTTGCTATTTTCTGATGCCTGCTGCAGTTTAGAGGCAGTCTGATCTAATTCTTCAATATTTTCACTATTACTATCACTAATTTCTTCAATAGTTCCACCAATATCCACAGCCAGATTACAGAGTTTATCAGCTTCAACTTCCATTCTTTTTAACATTTCTTCTCTGGAATTTACGATTTTAAAAAGAATTAAAGAAGTTTCAGAATCAATTATTTTAGTTTTTTCATCTGCAGCTTCTTTAACTTTCTCCGAAATTATGTCATTTCCTGTCACTTCCAAAATAACTTTCTCTTTATTTAGCTGCAGCAGATCATTAAAATCATCATATACTGGTACCCCATTTTCTCTTGCTCTTTTTATTCCTGGGGCATTACTATTATTATCACAAATACCTATTACATCTACATCATCTATATCCAAAAATGTTTCTAATATAGAAGCACCACCAGCTCCTGCTCCAATAATCCCAATCTTAAGCATAAAAAAATTCCCCCGTTTTTAAATATGATTACTTCACTTATATTATTTCTAGATCAATATAAGTAATCCTGCTTTTCAATCCGTAAATATTGACTGCAAATTATATTTTTAATTATAATTTAAAATATTTATATTTTATAATAGTTATCAATATTATTTTTCTTTTTGCCTTAGTATGATATAATTAGTCAAAGATTTACTTTTTTAAACAATTTTCGCACAATTAATCAAAACAGGGAGGCTCTTATATGTTTTTTAAAAATTTAAATATTGCTAAAAAAATATTTTTAGTAATTGGATTTAGTTTTTTGATCTTAGTACTAATAATGGGATATTTTTTCAATCAGCAGTTTAATAGTCTGCAAAAAGAAAATACAAATACCGTTAGCAGTTATCTTTTGGATTTAGAAAAAGAAAGAATTAAAAATGCTACAGAAACGGCTTCACAATTTTTGGGTGAGTTAAATAATTCAAATAATGATTTAAGTAAGCAGGATTTACAGGAACTAATTAGAAATTATAATAAAAATATTGGATTTGGAGAAGTAGGATATTTCTTTATTTATGATTATGATGGTAATACAATCTCTCTTCCTCCATCGCCAGAAGTTGTAGGTAATAACAGATGGGATCTGCAGGATGCTAATGGCAAGTATATCTTGCGTTCTCTGGCTGAAACAGCTGAAAGTGGAGGCGGTTTTGTTGATTATATTTATGCAAATCCAAATACGGGAGAAGATGAAAATAAGATAAGTTATGTTGCACCAATAAATAATACTGATTTTTTTATTGGGGCCGGTACTTATGAAGGTATAATTAATAATCAGGTCAATGGGGTCAGGAATGAGTTAGAAAATATTATTGGAAATATTTCTAATACTCTAATTGTCTTTTTAATTATAGCTGCTGTTATTTTTACACTTATAATTTTATTTATTTCTCGTTATATTTCTAAAAATATAAATAAAATATTAATTGGAATGAACAAAATGGCTGCAGGAGATTTAACCTACAGGCTAGATATAGAGAGCACGGATGAACTTGGTAAATTAGCCAGCGCTTATAATAAAACTGCTGCTGCTCAAAAAGATTTGGTGGGAGAAATTCAGATGGAAGTCAGTGAGCTAAGTGCTCAAAGTGAAGAACTTGCCGCTTCCGGGCAGGAAGTAGAAAGAGCTGCCGAACAGGTGGGAGGAGCAATAGAAAATGTTGCCTCAGGAGCCGAAGAGCAGTCAGCCCAAATTTCTGAGACCAGTAAAAGTGTCAATCAACTAATCTCCAAAATAGAAACTACCAGGGAAAAATCAAAAGCAATGGATAATTCGTCTAATCAAGTTATTAAAAATGTTAAAAATGGTACTGATTCAATGCAGAGTTCAATTAAACAGGTCAATAAAGTAAAAGATAATTCTGCAGAAATCGGTTCTACAATTAATAATCTCGGTGATTTATCAGAAGAAATCGGAAATATCGTTCAATTAATTAATAATATATCACAACAGACAAATTTACTTGCTTTAAATGCAGCTATTGAAGCTGCTCGAGCTGGGGAAGCTGGGCGAGGTTTTTCGGTAGTAGCAGATGAAATTAGACAGCTTGCTGAAGAATCTGCCGAAGCTACAGACAATATTTCTAAGTTGATAGATAAAATTCAGGCCGGGGTAAATAATGCTGTTCAGAAAATGGATGGAACTGAAGATGCAGTTAATAATAGTGTAGAAGTAATAGAAGATACTGGAGCAATATTTAATAATATCGAAAAAGCAGTCACTCAATTAAGCAGTTTAATTACTGAAATTGATATCGAAACTGGAGAAATGGCAGCAGTGAGTTCAGATGTTAATAATATGATTAATAATGTTGCCGCAGTCAGTGACGAAGCTGCCAGCAATGCAGAAGAAGTTGCCGCCTCCAGTGAGGAACAAATTGCCTCCACTGAAGAAATAGTATCTGCTGCCCACCGATTATCAGAGATGTCAGATAATCTTAAGAATATGATTTCTAACTTTAAAGTAGAATAAAATTATAAATTTCTTGATTTATTAGTTTAAATTAATCACCCCCTGCTAACTATTTAATTAAGGCAGGGGGTTTTATTATTAGCTTATACTTTTTTATAACTTTAGAAGTTTTAATTTTCTAGACGGGCAAATAAAATATTATTTTCCAGATGAATATGTTAAAATAAATCTGATTCTAAATCTTTAAGCAGACTGTAAGTTAGCTTAAATGAATTACAGGCATCTTTGGGCAGCTGATAATCAGCTGTAACTTCTCTCAATTCCTTGATTATCTCACCAGCTGTATCATGTTCGGATTCTAATTCCAGGATGGCATTCAGAGTTTCTTTATTCTTTATATCATTTTCCTGCTCAGAGTATTCTTTAATTAGGGGAAATATTTCTTCCTCTTCTTTAATTAAATGTTCTTCTAATTCCATTTTTAAAGTACTAAATAAGCGGTGAACCTTCTTTAAAACTTCACCATGATTTTCACGATGAGCTCGCAGAATTTTTTTAGTCAGCTCAGAAAGACGGGGTAAGTTCTGCTGCACCCGGAAATTCAGTTACAATATTACCCACTGTATCATTTAATTTAAACATTTTAACACCTCTTTTTTTATTTAAAGTAGTTTCCCCATTTTTTAAAATAGCAAAAACTCAAAGTTATCAACAGTAAAAAATGTGGATAATTAGCTCTTAGAAGTCCTTAAAATAAATTATCCACAGATTACGCAAAAAAGGTGAAACAAGCTCCTTCTTTTGGTATAATTAGTTTGCAGACAAAAAACACCAAAAGGAGTTGTTTCACCG
>NZ_QPJF01000022.1:0-61263 GCF_003337665.1 Halanaerobium sp. ST460_2HS_T2 | reverse complement strand
ACAAAAAACGTCGATCACAAAAGAATTTAAGGCTTTCTTTACCCTTGTGACAGTACGGATAGTTTTTGCTATTTTAAAAAATGGGGAAAGTCTTTAATTATAATAGAATATAAATAAAAATTAATGTGTTTACCATTTGCTGAACCAATATCTAGGAAAACAATTTCAGAATGATCTGTTTTGCAAACAACCCTAATATGGTATAATAAGAATACAGAAAGATCACAGAAATGAGGGGAATAGATTGGATATCATTAAAACTCCACATGATGCTCTTTTTAAAAGAACTCTCGGCGATAAAGAAGTGGCAGTAGATTTTCTGCAAAATTATCTACCGGATGATATTTTAACGGAAATTGATTTAACAGATATTAAGGTAGCTAAAGATAGTTTTATCGATAGGGAATTGGAAGAAAGCTTTTCTGATCTCCTATATAATGTCAGCATAGACGGCAAAGACGGATTTATTTATGTTTTATTTGAACACAAAAGTTATTACGATAAGATGACCCCAATTCAGATGCTTGGGTATATTATAGATATCTGGAAGCTTTATCATAAACAGAACAAAAATAAGAAGTTGCTACCTATTTTACCGATTCTCATTTATCATGGAGATAAAAAGTGGAATCTAGGCAGCAGTTTGTCAGAACTAATTGAAACTATCCCAGCAGCTATTTCAGATTATATACCTGGATATAATTATTTGCTCTATGATTTTTCCAGTTACTCTGATGCAGAGATCAAAGGCCAGATTAAATTAAGATTATTTTTAAAGTTAATCTCACATATTTTTGATGATGATTTTGATAATGGACTGCGGGAAGTTCTACCTTTATTAATTGAATTAAGAAAAAAGACAACCGGACTTGAGTATATTGAAACTGTTGTTAAGTATATTTTAAATATTGGAGAAGAGATCTCTTTAAGTGAATTGGACCGAAAGTCAAAAAACATTTCAGCTGAAGGGAGCGCTGTAATTATGACTATTGCCGAAAAAATTTATCATGATGGAAGAGAAGAAGGTAAAGAAGAAGGTAAAATAGAGAATATGCATGAAATGATCGAATTTGCATTGGAATTGAAATTTGGTTTGACAAGCAAACCTTTTGCGAAAGATATCAAAAAAATAAGGGATTATGAAAAATTAAGAGAAATTAAAGTTGCCATTAAAAATCATGATTCATTAGATGAGTTAGTAAAGAGTATTGATGTTTAAGACGTTTTTATACTTCTAACATTATCGGAACTGTTATCTAGGGAAAATCAAATTAACTCTCCAAACTTTCAGCCGCCAGCAGGGCGGTTTTCTTTTTATATACGCAGTTTATTGTGGTATAATAAACTCAACAATTAAGATAGAGGGGGATTATAGATGTCTCATATCAAAAATATTAATATAAAAAATTACAGAGGCCTTAAAAATATAGAACTCAAAGATTTTAAAAATATTAATTTATTTATAGGTGAAAACAACACAGGGAAAACTTCAATATTAGAAGTACTGAATATTTTATCAGAACCATCTAATCTGGGAACTTTCATTAAGACCAGTCGAATTAGAGAGACTGATTATAATTTTACCAGCGGCAGCTTATCCCCCTACGAATCATTTAAAAATTTATTTAATCAAAAAGATAAACTAAAAAAAATATTTATTGAGGCTGAAATCAGTGAACAAAAATTTCCGTAAAACTAACAGGTAAAGAAACAAATATTATCAGTGTCCAATCAAGTTTTGGTATATCTGAAAATAATTCTATAAATAATAAGTCAGAAGAAAGCAAATCTTTTAAGGGTGATTTTATCTTCAATGATTATAAATCGAATTTTAAAAAAGAATTTACTTTTGATCAGAATCAAAAAAGAATCGAATTAGATTCTGAAACCGATGAGAATAAACTGCTTACTATAGAATATATTTCTCCACTTGAACATTTAGCTCAGAGTAGATTGCTCAGTCAGGCTATAAAAGCTGGCAATAAGAGCAGTCTGATTAAGATGATAAAAATATTTGATAATAAAATAAAGTCTTTAGAAATTATTAATGAGAATGGAAGGCCAACTCCTTATATTGAGCATCATGAATTAGGAATGGTGCCTCTATCTACCTTTGGAGATGGTTTGAAAAAAACATTAATAATTGCAGCAAGTATAGTAAATGTTAAAGAAGGTGTTTTATTAATAGATGAAATTGAAACTTCGATTCATAAAAAAGCCCTGCTTGATTTTTTTAAGTGGTTTATAAAAAGCAGCTTTAAATATAATGTGCAGTCATTTATTGCAACTCACACCCTGGAAGCAATTGATGCCTTAATCAATGCCAGTAAAGATAATTTGGATAAAATTGCCTGTTATCGTCTGGAAAATGATGGAGGAGAAATTTATGTAAACAGAATTTCTGGAGAAAAGCTTTACAATATTAGAAATAGTCTTGGTCAGGATGTGAGGTAAGAATGCGCCATTATTATTTTGTTGTTGAAGGTGCTCACGATGTTGCTGCAATAGGGAAATTGTTAAAGAAAAAAGATCTAAAGGAACTTAGAGATCAAAATTTAATTTCTGAAGTCTGGATTAATAATTTAATTCCAGAAAAATTTCCGTTTAAAGAAGATAAATTAGATAGAATAACGCCTATTCCCAGTTTTTATCAATCAGAAAATGTTTCTGTTGCTATACATGTAGCGGGTGGAGATTCGAAAATAGCTAATACTCTGGATTTGACATTAACAAATCAAAAATTTAAATATTAAAATGGATACCTATATTTTCCCAGATAATAAACATCAAGGAACTCTGGAAGATTTGCTTTTAAACTGTGCAGAGATTGAATATACTGATTTATTGTCACTTTCTAATGATTATATTGAAGAAATAGGATCAACTTATAAAGCAAAGTGGTCAGGATCTGATGATAAAAAAGTTTTAATTGGTTGGATTACTAATGTTTTAAAGCCCGGTAAATCTAATCAGGTATCGATTAATGATAATAATTGGATAAGTAAAAGGACTATTTCAACTTTGGATTCTTTAAATAACTTAGCAGAATTTATATTTACTTTCATCAATGCGGAAAGTGAATAATTTGCCCTACCGTTAATGGAACCAATATTTGTAAATGAATCAAATTAACTCTCCAAACTTTCAGCCGCCAGCAGGGCGGTTTTCTTTTTATACACCCACCTTTCTGTGGTATAATAAACTCAGCAGTAAGCAAAGGATAGTGGCCTAAATGAAAAAGCTGAGTATAAGTATTTCTGATTTTGAAAAAATGCGGACAAATAATTATCTTTATGTAGATAAAACAAAATTTTTGGCTAAAATAGTTTCTAAAGATACATACTATTTTCTTTACCGTCCCCGCTGTTTCGGGAAAACACTTTTTGTTGACACCTTAGAAAAGTTTTATCAGGGAAAAATGTTGTGCTCTTAATTGATGAATATGATAAAGCAATAATCTCTCATTTAAGTCAGGATCCTGAGCAGATTAAAATTGCCGAGTCAAATCAGAATTTCTTAAAAGCCTCTATGATAATTTAAAGCCGCTGGTTAATCATTTAGAGCTTGTCTTTATCACCGGTATCTCTAAGTTCAGAAAACTTTCAATTTTTTCAACTTTAAATAATCTGATCAAGCTGGATATGCATCCAGAATTTTCGCATATGCTGGGTTACACCGAAAAAGAGCTGCAATATAATTTTGATCCCTATTTTGCAGAAATTGAGGAGAACAAAGAAGAATTATATGCAGAATTTAAAAGGATGTATAAAGGCTTCCGCTTTAGTGATGAAGATATCAGAGTTTACAATCCCTATTCAATTGCTAAAGCTTTAGAAGCCAAAAAAAATAGATAACTACTGGTTTGAAAGTGGAACTCCAGGTTTTTTAATGAAACTAATAAAAGACAGCAATTTTGATATTCCTAAACTGTTTGGGCTTGAGGTTTCAAAAAGCAGTCTTAAAGCTTATGATATTACAAAACTGCAGCTTCTTCAGAACGAGAAAGTTATTATCATACGATGTTTTATTTAACAGCGGAGCTTTTAGCAGACAGAGATCTTAAAATTGATAGTGATATCTGAAAAATATGAAATTAATGATTTAAGATTTTGATGATTTAAGGCATGTAATATAAGATATTAGTGGATTTTCAACCTCTTATTTGTTAAAATATAAATATACTACTAATAATTACAACATCTGGAGGATAAAATATGGTATCAAATTGCTATATCTGCGGTTCGCTTACCAAAAACAGCTCCGGTCTCTGTGATGACTGTCAGGAAGAAAATCAGCATAAGTTGCGCAAAATAAAAGATTTTCTCTGGGATCACCCTAATTCAACAGTGCAGAAGATTCATAAAGAGACAGGAGTCGACGAAAAGCTGATTCGCAAATATATTAGAGAAGATAAATTTATAATTTCTAATGTAATAGAATATGATGATTAAAATTGCCGTTACCTTTTTACTGGGTAGCGGTTTTTATTATTATTGATTTTTTAAAAATAACTTGACATACATAAATTAATATGGCATAATGTTATCAGTAACAATTATTAATATCAATTAATGTTATTGAACTAAAAATATATAGGAGGTACATATTATGTCATTAGTAGGAAAAGAAGTATTACCATTTAAGGCTGACGCCTATCAGAATGGAGAATTTTTGCAGGTTACTCATGAGGATTTAAAAGATCAGTGGAGTGTTGTAGTTTTTTATCCAGCTGACTTTACATTTGTCTGCCCAACAGAATTGGAAGATTTGCAGAGTGAATATGCCAACTTAAAGGAGCTGGGAGTTGAGGTTTATTCGGTTTCTACAGATACCCATTATACTCATAAAGCCTGGCATGATAACTCACCAACGATTTCCAATATAGAATTTGTAATGGTTGGAGATCCTTCCCATACTTTATCTAAAAACTTTAATGTTTTAATTGAGGAAGAGGGACTTGCAGATCGAGCTACATTTATCATTGATCCCGATGGAGTTGTGCAGGGAGTAGAAATCAATGCCGGCAACCTGGGACGAGATGCCAGTGCAATTGTGAGCAAGATTAAGGCGGCTCAGTATGTGCGTAATAATCCTGAGGAAGTCTGCCCTGCAAAATGGAAAGAGGGCAGTAAAACATTAAAGCCGGGTCTGGATTTAGTTGGTAAAATATAAGCTAATAATTTTTTGGAAAAAGATAAGTTTATTAAGATTTTATAATTAAATAAGTGGATTATTCAGAGGCAGCTGCAGATAAATGTGGTTGTCTTTTTTATTTAGTAAAAAACGACCCTACCTTAAATTTTAAGGCAGGGTCAGTATATAGGATAGGAGTAGTTAGTTATATGGTAAAATTTATTTTATTTATTTAAGAAATTTTTAAATTCTTGACTCTTATCTTTAAGTTCTGGCAATTCTTCTTCCTTATCTTTTTCGCCAACAACAATCTGATTATTAACTACCAGTAAATTAAGATTTTTAGCTTCAGCAAATTCTTTTAAATCAGACCCTGTCTTTTTTAAAACCAGAGAAGTGTAAGTGTCTTTAAGTTTTGCCAGGTTTTCAGTTTTGTTTTCTCCATCTTTAAGCTGTTCTTTTTCAGTTTTATATTCCTGATAAATTTTCTGGGTTTCCGGATGGGAAGAAATAAGTTCCTCAAATTTAATCATTCCAGCATTTTCATCAGCAGTGTCAGCATCAGAATCTTCAGTATTAGATTCAATTTTATTATCCTGATTTTCTTCTGCTAGGGGACTTGCTGTTTCAATCTTATCTTCAACTTCTGGTGCAGACTCGACATCACTTTCAATTTTAAAATCTTGTTCAAGATCTTCCTGTTCCGGTGTCTCTTTTTTGTCAGTTACTTCACTTTTTAGCTCCTCATTATTTTCAGTGATTTCAAATTTGTCACCTGTCTCTTCAGCAGATTTTTGATTTTGAGCATAAATAACTCCTGTAAATATAATCAGTACAATCAGGCCAAAGGTCAAAATTTTACTTCTGTTATTCATAAATTATCATCCTTTCGTTTTTAATAATATTATTTAAGTGAGTGATTTATTAAGCTAACATTTTTTTAATTTGTTTCTATCACCTCCTGCAACTACTATAATAGCAGTAGAATTTAATGAAAGTATGAGCATAGTTTGAATTATTATTTAAGTTTCAAAATTTTACTAACAAGATTTTGATTCTATTTTATCAGTTGTGGTTTTGTTTTTTGAAGCACAATTGACTAAGAGGAGTAAATAATATAGTATTATAATTGAAATGATCGAAAAAAGGGGACTGATAGTTATGCGGAAATTACCGTGGTTGTTAGCACTTTTGCTAATTTTTATTTCACCACTGCTGCTGGCAGCAGATGATTCGGCGATTCAGCTGAAGGATCAATCAATAAATTTAGAAAATGATGAACAAATCATGGAACTTAAAAAGGAAATTGAAAAAAAGAGTGAACTGGAAAAAGATATGACAGTAGGTAGTACTATAGTTTTTCTAGATGGCAGAGAGGATCAGATTAGAAGCCAGGAGAGCAATCTCGGTAATTTAATTACAGATGCAATATTAGACCGAGTTGAAGCAGATCTGGCATTAATTAATAGCCGAACAATTAGCACTTCAATTGATAAAGGTTTAATTAGTGTTAGGGATGTCAGGGAGTGTGTTCCGGCAAAGGACGAAGTAATTATTAAAAAAATTAGCGGATCAGCTCTGCTTAAGTCGCTTCAGCATGCAGTTTCCAAATATCCAGAAACAGCAGGTTTTTTTCCGCAGTTAAGTGGAGGTAGAATTATTTTTGCCTGGACTTCAGATTCGGAAAATGAAATTATCCAGGTGGAGGTTAATTCTCAACCTTTAAATCCAGACAAGTTTTACCTGCTGGCAACAAATGACTCCCTGGCTGCTGGAGGAGATGGCTTTGAAGAAATTGAAAAAGCTGAAGCAGTCAAAAATGCAGGCCGTCTTGATCAAATGCTGATAAATTATTTACAGCAGCAGGAAATTATAGAAGAGGTGGAGACTGGACGCATCACTGCTGTTCGAAAAGAGGGAGAATATTATTATTATCGAGTTCAGAAAGGAGATTACCTCTATTCAATTGCGCAAAGATTTTCAACTTCAATTGCTGAACTAATGAAAATTAACGGAATTAAAAATAGGAACTTAATCTATCGGGGTCAGGAACTAATTATACCCGCTTTAAGGTGAATTTAAGATGAAATTAAATTTTGAAAAAAACACATTTTTTACTAAATTGATTTTTAGATTTCTGGTGACTACTATGATTGTAATATTAATTTTTGGCTTTTCGGTGATCACCTATTTTAAAACTTTTTTTGTTGAACAGAAAGAGGCTCAGATTAATAAAAACAGCTCAGCAGTTATTGAATACCTTGCCGATTCGAAGGCTGAGGATAATAAACAGGAAATTGTAAACTGGCTGAGCATAATTGGCGAATTAAATGAAGGTCATGCCTGGCTGATTAACCAGGAGGGAGTTTTAGAATTCAGCTATCCTTATTCATTTGATGAAGAAAGAACTTTTTCTGGTTATGAAACTATTTTTAAAGGTAATACAATTTCCCGGGAAGTTGATACGGAAGACTTTGAGCTAACCATGCTCTTTGTAGGGATGCCGGTGGAGTATCAGGGTGAGGTTATTGCTGCCCTGCTGGTTTTTACTCCGATCGATGAGATCAATTCGATAATTGAACATATAGTCAGGATTATGATTTACATTTCTCTGGTGGCTTTAATTTTTATTCTCTTTATTTCCTATTACTTTTCCCGCTCTTTAGCTAATCCACTGCACAGCATGGGGCTGGTCGCAGCCAGGATCAGTCAGGGAGAATACGGTAAAAAAGTAGAAATTAAGGAAAAGGGAGCGAGTAAGGAAATCAAACTGCTTTCGGAAAGTATCAATCTGATGTCAGAAAAACTGGAGAGGACGATTAAAAGTCTGGCTGAAGAAAAAAATAAGTTAAAACATGTATTATCAGGAATGGAAGAGGGGATTATTGCTGTTAACAGCTCGGGCCGAATTATCCTCACCAATCAGTCGGCAGCCAGCTTATTTAATTTTGAAAATGATATCAGAGGCGAAAAAATCAGTGAAATTGAATTATATCCGGAGATAGTGGAAGTATTTCAGGAAATTATCAGGCAGAAAGACAGCTCTCAGCAGCAGCTAATTATTAATAAGGAAGATACCAACCAGTATTATCTTGTTCATTTTACTGCTATTAAGCTGGAAGAACAGAATTTTTGGGGAGGAGTGGCAATCTTCCACGATATCAGTGAGCGCTATCGTTTTGAACAGCTGCAGCGGGAGTTTGTAGCAAATGTCTCACATGAGCTGAAGAGTCCTCTATCCTCAATTAAGGGTTCAGTCGAAATTCTGCTTGATGGAATAATTGAAGACCCAGCCGAAAAAAGAGAATATTTAAAGATGATTTTAAAGGAGAGCAACAGTCTTTCTCACCTGATCGATGAGACTCTCACTCTGGCAGAAATTGATGCCGGGGGAGTTGAATTAAATAAAGATCAGATTCTGCTTCAAGAACTCTTTGCAAATCTGCAGGTCTTTTTTAAAAATATCAAAAAGGAAGAGCAGAGTTTAGAAATTAAAGTAGATCCGGATTTAAAAGTGACTGCTAATCAGGAAAAAATCAGACAGGTTTTGATCAATCTCCTGAGCAATAGTGTTAAATATTCAGACTGTGATGGGAAAATAAGCTTAAAAGCCGAGCGGCAAGCAGGACAGATTAAAATTTCAGTAGCTGATAATGGGATTGGAATTCCTCAAGCTGAACAGCAAAATATCTGGGAGAGATTTTATAAAGTGGATAAAGCCAGAACCCCCGGTGAGCGGAGCAGTGGCCTGGGGCTTGCCATAGTCAACCAAATTGTAAATGAGCATCAGGGTCAGGTTGCTGTGGAGAGTTCTGAGGGAGAGGGTTCTACTTTCAGTTTTACAATTCCAGTAGCTGAAAATTAAATCAATGTTTTTTTGCTTTCATCATATTTTCATCACATAAATTTGATAAATTAGGAGTTGAGGTGGTGAAGTGTTATGGCAAAAGATAGAATTTTAATTATAGATGATGATCAGCAGATCTGTAAAATTCTCAGGGATTATTTTAACTATGAAGAATTTGAGGTTTTTGTAGCCCACGATGGTCAGGACGGTCTGGAAAAAATTAAGGAATTAGCTCCTGATATTATTATTCTGGATTTGATGCTGCCTGAGAAAAATGGATTGGATATCTGTCGAGAATTGAAACCGCATAATCAGATACCAATTATTATTTTGAGTGCAAAAAATAGAGAAAATGATCGGATCAAGGGGCTGGAGCTTGGTGCAGATGACTATGTAACCAAACCCTTCAGTCCGCGAGAAGTTGTACTGAGAACGAAAAATCTCCTGCGCAGAATTAATAGAGAAGATAATAAGGAAGAACTTGAATTTGCTGGTTTGATTATTAATAGAGAACAGAGAATGGTAAAAGTCAAGGGGGAAGAGATTTCTCTGGCCCCGAAAGAATTTGATCTACTCTGGCAGCTTGCTTCTTCTCCGAAAACAGTATTCAGTCGCGAAAAATTGCTGGAACTGGTCTGGGATTTTGATTACTAAGGTGGTATTAGAACTGTGGACACCCATATTAAATCTATCCGCAGTAAACTGGGAGCACAGAAGTGGGAGAGTATATTCAGACTGTCTGGGGGATCGGCTATAAGTTTGTAGATTGACTAAATAGGCTGCCTGATAATAAAGGTGGCTATATTTTTTATTAAAATTAGATAAATTTGTAAATAATGCTTAAAATTACAAACCAAAAGTGTTATAATAAATTGAAGGCAACTTAAAATTGAGGAAATCCGAACTTAGAGAGGAGCAGCAGATGAATAAGGTTGAGCCAATCAGAGATAAAGCTAAAATTGCTGAGCTGAAAAGAATTCTAAGAGAGCAGAGTTACCGCAACTACATTCTTTTTGTGCTGGGGATTAATACCGGCCTGAGAATCAGTGACATGCTGAAGCTTAAAGTCAAAGATGTGCGGAATAAAACGCATATTGTCCTTAAGGAGCAGAAAACATCGAAAAACAAGCGCTTTTTGATCAATTCCAACCTGCGTCAGGAGTTAAAGGACTACATTAAGGGAATGGAAGCAGAGGAACATCTATTTCAGAGCCGGATTGGGAAGAATAAGCCTTTAACCCGCTTTCAGGCCTACAGAATTTTCAGTGAAGCAGGGCGCAAGGCCGGGCTGGAAAGTATCGCCTGCCATTCCACTCGAAAGACTTTTGGCTATCACCACTACAAAAAGAATAAGGATGTGGCTCTGCTGCAGAAATTGTTTAACCATTCTTCTCCCAGTATTACCTTAGATTATATTGGGATAACCCAGGATATTATGGATGAGTCGATCGAAAAGTTTTCGCTTTAGATTTAAAGAATAAAGAATTCATCTGGCTGAGCTAAATAAAATATTTAGGGACTATTGTAAAAAAGATAAATATGTAATACAATAGTATTACGGAGGTGGGGCTGATGATTAGTGTAAGACTTCCAGAAGAATTAGAAAAAAAGTTAAATCAATTAGCAGAGTCCGAAAATGTCACCAAGACTTATCTGGTTAAAGAGGCCTTAAATAAATACATTGCCGAAAAAGAAGTAAAGAAGGATTCCTATCAACTGGGCAAAGACCTATTTGGTAAACATGGAAGTGGTAAAGGTGACCTATCAACAACCTACAGGAAGAGAGTGAGTGATAAAATTCATGAAAAATACTCTCGTTGATGCTGGCCCATTGATTGCTCTTTTTGATAAAGATGATATTTATCATCAGCAAATTTTAGAATTTTTAAAGTCATATAATTGCCATTTATATACAACCTGGCCTGTAATAACAGAAACTCTTCATATGCTCAGTTTTTCAACAGAAGTACAGCTAGATTTTTTAAACTGGCTGGACCGAGGTGGATTAAATGTTTTGAACTTTGATCAAAGTATTTTAAAGCGGGTAATAGATTTAACTAAAAAATATAATGATTTACCTGTTGATTTTGCTGATGCTTCGCTGTTAGCAGTAGCAGAAAAAGAAGATATTAAAGACATTATTTCCATTGATTCTGATTTTAATGTTTATAAAACAGAAAAGGGTACTTTTTTAAAGAATATTTTCATCAGTAATTAAATTCAGATTATAATCAGCTTTAGATAAAGAGGGTGAAAATTATGCTGGCTGAAGACAGAGAAACAAATAAAAAGGAGATTGAAAATAAAATCAAAGAGTATTTTACTAAGCGAAATGATATCTCAGCTGTCTATATTTTTGGTTCTTTTAATACTGAAAGATTTAATCAAAATAGTGACCTGGATCTGGCTGTGATTTATTTAGAAGGGTTGGATAAATTTAAGCGGTTTGATTTAAAATTAGAACTAATGGCCGCTCTGGAGAAATTAATTGAGCTTGAAGTAGATATTGTTGATTTTGAGAATGTTGATTTAAAACTTAAACATCAGATTCTGGATGGGAAATTGATTTACTGCAGTGATCAGAGCCGCAGAGTTGAACTGGAAAAGCGAGCAATTTTAAATTATATAGATATGCGTAAATTTTATAAAATTAATGATCAGAACCTGGGAAAGGGGTTTTAGCTATGGTAGATGCAGAAGTAGTCAGAAATAAGCTTGAACACCTGGAAGAATATATCAATGATCTGGAGGAATATCAGGATTTAAGCCTTGAAAAATTGCATGGAGATAAAGTGATATTTCGTTATTTAGAAAGAACAATTCATTTAGCAGTAGAGAGTGTCCTGGATATTGGCAGCCATATTATAAGTGATGAGCGGTTTGGGAATCCTAAATTTAACAGTCAAATTATAGAGATCCTGGCTGAAAATAATATTATTAAAGAAAATGTTGAGAGTTATATAAAAATGGCTAAATTCAGGAATATAATTGTTCATGATTATGCAGAGATAGATCCTGAGATTTTACTGATGATCATTAAAGAAAATTTAAGTGACTTAAAAGCTATTTTCAGGTGGTATAAGGAATATATTGATTAAAGCCTTCAATCCAGGACGGTGAGATCATGGAAAAGTTAAAGAGAAAACTTGAACCTGAGCTTAAAGAAAATATAGCTAATTTTTTAAAAAGAGAAGCAAATGTTAAGCTGGCCTATATTTTTGGCTCTTATGGCACGAAGTATCAAAATACCGGTAGTGATCTTGATTTAGCTGTGTTTTTTGATGATCCACCGGAGATCCTTGAGCAGATGGAGCTGGCAGCAAGCCTGGAATTGGAATTAGGAAAATATGATATTGATTTAATCAATTTGAATAATGTTAAGCTAGATTTTAAGTATGAAGTAGTTAAAGGTGGAGATTTAATTTACAGCAGAGATGAAATTGAGACTGCTGAGTTTAAAGAAGAGGTTTTAAGACTTGGTCCTGAAGCTGAAGAAATTAAATATAAATTTCAGCAGGAGTATATTACAGCAATAAAGGAAAAAACATCAGGAATAAATCATAAACGGATAGCAGAAAAGCTAAGATTCATCAGAGCTAATCTGAAAAAGTTGAAAGAACTAGCTGAACTTGAAAAGAAAGATTTTTTGAGTGATTACAGAAACTTTGATTCTGCTAAATATAATCTGCAGGCAGCAGTAGAAGCTATGCTGGATATAGCAGCCCATATTATTTCTCGAGAAGGATATACAAGTCCTAATACAAGTGCTGATTCTTTTAGAATACTTGCTGATGAGGGAATTATTGCAGAAGATTTGTTGTTAAAGTTTGTTAAAATGACTAAATTTAGAAATAGAATTGTTCATCTCTATGATCAAATTGATGAGGAATATATTTATAAAATCATAAATAATAATCTGGAAGATATAGAAAGTTTTGTTGATTTAATTGCCAATAGATATTTCTAATTTGCTTCTAATATTCTTTTAAAGTATTTTTAATCCAGGGCTGCTATTATATAATTAAGCTAAAAGAAATACAGTTTTCCCCTTTTTTGAAGCTGCTGCAGAGAGCAGCTATAACATAGATTTAAAGTACTAGATACTTTTCTCCTTGTTTTTACCGCCCTTTTCCCGGGGCGGTTTTTTAGTTTTTATTTATAATTTTTGTATTAGGTGATATAATAGAAGTAGAAATAATTTGTCAGTTATCTAAAAATTTTGAGGAGGGGTAAAAGTGGAATTTGTTAGAAAAATAATTAATAGTGATGATATAGAGTCTATTGTTAAACTGCCGACTGAATTAAAAAATAAAAGAGTTGAAATCTTAATCTTACCTGTTGAAGAAAATAAAAAACAGCAGGAATTTGATCCCCAGCAGTATAGAGGAATATTGAATATAGATTCAGACGAATTAGAGAAAGAATTATCTGACATGCGGGATGAATGGGATAGATTATGATGTATTTAATAGATACGAATATTTTGATTTACTACTTTAATGATAATATTCCTGAAGAGCAGACTAAAAAAGTAGAAAATATTTTTAACAACTCTTTTAATATTTCCTTGATAACTAAAATTGAATTTTTAGGTTTTCCGAGACATACAGATAACTCTTTTAAAAGAGCAGAAGAATTTTTGGGTCATGCAAAAACTTATAATTTGAGTTCTGAAATAATTGATAGAACGATTAAATTGAGAAGAGATTATAAGATTAAGCTTCCAGATGCAATTATTGCAGCAACTGCCTTAAATAATGACTTTGTTTTAGTCACCAGAAATGAACAGGATTTTATTAATATTAAAAATATCAAGATCTTTAATCCATTTAATGATAAATAAGTTATATAATATCTTTATTTAAACCGCCCTTTTCCCGGGGCGGTTTTTTCATGTTTAATAAATTTCTAATCAAAAATTAACTTGTTAAAAGCTGATTTTTGTTCTATAATTAAATTGTGAAATAAATATCAAAAGGAGTGGTAATAATGACAAAAGTAATGACATCTCCAGGAAAGTATGTTCAGGGTAAAAAGGTAATTGAGGAAATGGGAGATTATATCAAAGATTTAGGAACTAAGGCCTTAATCATTGCTGACCCAATTGTAGAAGAATTCTTTTTTGATCAATTAGAAGTGGGACTAAAAGATTTAGATTATGAAATCGAATATTTTAATGGCGAATGCTCAAAAGTAGAAATCAAAAGACTGAAAAAAAAGGCTGTAGAAAAAGGTGCAGAGATGGTAATCGGAATGGGTGGGGGAAAAACTCTAGATACAGCTAAGGCAGCTGCTCACTATGCTGATTTACCTGTAGTAATTGTGCCCACAATTGCTGCTACAGACGCACCATGTAGCGCTTTATCTGTTATTTATACTGAAGAGGGAGTTTTTGAAGAATATTTATTTTTACCCAGAAACCCTGATGTAGTAATAGTTGATACAAAAATTGTAGCTCAGGCACCGGTCAGGTTCTTAGTTTCAGGAATGGGAGATGCACTGGCGACCTATTTTGAAGCTGCTGCTTCTGCACTTACTAAAACCACTGCAATGTCAGGTGGGGCTCCGACAATGACAGCTCAAAATTTGGCTGAACTCTGCTATAATACTCTGCTTAAATACGGCGAAAGTGCTAAAAAAGCTGCTGAAGCCGGTGTAGTAACAGAAGCTTTAGAAAAAATAGTAGAAGCCAATACTTTACTAAGTGGGCTGGGTTTTGAAAGTGGAGGTTTAGCTGCGGCTCATGCAATTCATAATGGATTTACAGTTCTGGAAGAAACTCATACTAAAACTCATGGAGAAAAAGTTGCTTATTCTACTTTAGTCCAAATGGTATTGGAAGATAGAGATCCCGTAGAAATTGAAATGGTAATGAATTTCTGCAGAAGAATTGGGCTACCTACTACACTTGCTGATCTGGGGATTACAGAGGTCAGTGAAGAAAAAATTCTTCAGGTAGCCGAAGCCAGCTGTGCTGAAGATGAAACAATTCATAATATGCCTTTTGCAGTAGATGCTGAGATGGTCAAAGATGCTATTCTGGCAGTTGACGCACTTTAAATTAGTGTTTCTAAACAGCTGATTTGATATAAATTAACAGTTTAACTAGAATTAGATATTTTTAATAACTCTAATGATTTAAATAATTAATATTTATTTAAAAACGCCCTTTTGCTTATATGATCCCCTTATGGTAGACAGATTAAATAATAAAAATCTGTTTATCAGAAAGGGGATTTTTTATTTATAAATCTCTTTTTAGGTGGTATAATACTTATATACGCTAAATAATACATATAGTCTTTATTTTAGACCTTAAAAAGGGGGACAAAATGGAAAAGAAAGCACTATCTCAAAAGCTTTATTTTTTGGAAGGAATGTCAGTCGATAAGGTTTCCAGTCTGCTGGATTTAAGAAAATCAGAAGTAGAGACCTATGTTAGTCAGCAGGATAATTTTCAGATTAAGAGTGGGCAGGGAAACTATGAATTTAGAGTATTGAAAGGAGGTTCAATTTCCAAATACAGTGCGGCTAATTATAAACCATTTTTTGATTCTATACTTGATCAGTCGAATATTATAAGTGATTTTGAAAGATATTACAGAAAATATGATATTCTGGGCATACCAGAAATCAGAACTTTTCTGAAATATTTTTTTGGAGATGCTTTAAGTACTGATAATTATAAGGGTAGTTTTAGATATATTTTTGAAATTAAACCCAAAGAGATAGATGAGTATCAGGATGAGATTTTTTTGTTTTCAATTCTTGATATTAAAGGTGGTTTGAATTTTCATATTTTTAACAGGCAAGAACAGGATAATCCAGCAGAATTATCAGAGTTTGAGATTGAAATCATTGAGTTTTTCTTTATAGCCTTAATTAAAAATGCTAATAATTTTGTTAGAGAAAATGAGCTTCAGATTAAGGAGTTTTACGATACAATTTACGATCCACCATGTATTTATGGATACCGGAACAATGAAGCCTTTTTTAAAAGTTTTGATGATAGGGATGATTTTAATCTTGAGAGCCGAGAATTAGAAAAAGAGCTGAACAAAGAAATAGAAATTATGGGTGAGAAAAATATTCCAGCAGCTCAAATGATTGCTCAAGCCAATCGGGAAGTTCAAAACTATGAGCTGACAAAATTGTATGAGAAAGTCTATATTAACATTGGAGATGTGATACTGGATAATAGATTTATCCTCAGAAAATATCCTGAGATCTATAAAGTTCTGCATGATCTGACAAAATACTGTCTTCTGGTTAATTTATTTTTAGATTCAGACAAAGATTTAGCTGAACAGAGGGTTAACAGATATTTTAAAGTAGATACTGTCGAAACAATTTCTGATGATGTAATTATTTTACTGGCTGAAGCAACTAAAGATTTTTTAGAGGCCAATTATTCTCCCGCAGCTCTTGATTATATTTTCTCCAACTATAGAGCGGAAGTCAAAAAACTGCTGGAAGCAGACGACTATCAGGATATTAAAAAGATTAATGATGCTGTGATTGATGAAAGAATCTACCCTGAATTTTTTGGCTACAAAGTAGTCGGTTTCTGGGAGAAATTAACGAATTAACTTTTAATCTCAACCTCAGCCAGTTTTTTTTTAAAGATCAAAACTCATTGAAATATAAGTAGAGTCTTTTTCAGTCTCCAATTCTGCTTTAAGTTGCTTAAATATTTCTTCCTTCTGCCCATAGTTAAAAGAAAGCAGAAAATTATTATCCTCCGTTTTTACTTTAAATTCTACTGTTTCTTCCGTGTTTAATACTTCAGAAGATATTTTTAGATAAAGACTGCTTAGAGCTTTTGCAATTAAATAGAAAATTTGCTGGTAGAATTCTTTAACTGACTCTGACTGATCAATTGCTACTTTTTTTAGATCATCAATTATTGAATTGAGATATTTTCTAAACTGCTGCTCATCATTTTTAACAAGAGAGTTTCTTAAATAGTAGATGTCTACACGATTAATTTTGTCGTCAGTCAGAAAATCCAGCAGATTAATTAAAAAATTGCTCTCCACCTCAAAGTTGGGGAAATCCAATTTTACTAAACCCTCAGCTGAAATTTCCTTAATCGTTAAATATCCGGTCTGATACATAAAAGGAATAACTGTTAACTCTTTGATGCTGGCCGGGTTCAGTTTGCTTTTTTCCACTTTTAAATCTTCGAATCTTGCAATATTAAAATCTTCTCTCTGAATAAGATGGAACAATAATTTAGGTGAGCCGCTGTTAAACCAGTGGTTATCAAAAGACCCAAAATCTAAAACTCTGGCTGCTGCAAAAGGATTATAGACCTTAATATCTTTTTCCGTAAAGCGGTAGCCGAAGTAATGCTCTTTAAAAGCTTTTTTTGCTTCTGCTGTAGTAAGTTCATATTTGGCTTTAAGTTTGGAGAAATAAGGAGTTAAATACTGAGCTAATTCTGCTTCCGTAAATCCGGTCAGCTCTGCAAATTCAGGCTTCTGATCCAGTTCAACTAAGTTAATTGACTTCGAAAAAATTGAACTACTGCCAAATTTAATAATACCTGTCAGATAGACTTTTTCCAGATGATCTGCAAGCTCTTCTAAAATCTTATAAAAAGATTTCAGTGCTTTTTGAAACCTCTCATATTTTTCAAAATCAAACTGATAGCTGTGAGAATCGATTAGACTTGCAAATACGGGCTTATCATATTCATCAATTAGAATCACAACTTTTTTCTCAAATTTTTGATATAATTTTAGGATTAAATTTTTTAACATCCTGGGAGCTGTATCGGTTTCAAGTTTCAGATCATATTCTCCTGCCGCTCTCTCCAGAGCATAACCCAGCGATTTATCCAGACTTTCTGTGCTTTCTGCAACAACCGCACAAAAATCAAGGTGAATAACTGGATATTCTTCCCACTGCCAGTCCTGATTATAGAGATCTAAGCTGGTAAAAAGCTCCTTTTCTCCCTGATAAAAACTTTTTAGAGTATTAACAAATAATGACTTACCAAAACGCCGGGGACGGTTGAGCAGAAAAAACTTTTCCTCACTGCGAGCGATTTTGTAGACAAATTCTGTTTTGTCTATATATAAAGAATTGCTTTCTATAATTGATTTAAAATGGGCCCGACCAGTTACTAAATCCTGCATTGTTTTCCCCCCTACTTTATGTTCGTGCTGTAGTAACAATTAAATTATATATCGATGATAATTTTTGGTCAAGGTAACTTTTATAAAGTTTTCATCAAGTAGCTTTAAATAAGTTAGGGTGTTCATTAATGATCTTTGAAACTGGCTTAAATTCAATTTTTATATTTATAATCTTCACAGTAGGTGATATAATATAATTAGAGTTAAGTTTTCACTTTAGGAGGGATATCAATTATGAATCTTTCACAGGAGCAGAGAAAAAAAATTAAAGATATATTAAATAAACACAATATTAAAAGAGCTGGAATATTTGGTTCCTATGCTCGCGGTGAAGCTGTTAATGATAAAAGTGATCTTGATTTAATCGTGGAACTTTCTCAAAATGATTTGTTTGAACTTACCGCTGTAAAATTGGATATTGAAGAAGCTCTGGGTTTATCAGTTGATATTATCACTTATAGTGGATTGAAAAAATTTGCAAAAAAAGAAGACTTTAAAAAAGAAGTAATAAAAGATCAGGTGTCATTAATATGATTTCTAAAAAAGATCGAGATTATTTGAATGATATTTTATATAGTATTGAAATGATATATGAATATTCAGATGGCATTTCTAAACAAGATTTTTATGAAAGTCAGGAAAAACAAGATTTAATAGTGCATCGACTTGAGATTATTGGGGAAGCAGCTAAAAGATTATCTGATGAAGTTATAAATAATTATCCTAGAGTTCCTTGGAGAGAAATAAAGGGAATGAGAGATGTTTTAATTCATCAATATGATAGTATTCTATTAGAAATAGTATGGGAAACATTTAAAAATAAAATACCAGAACTTGAAATTGAAATAAAAAATATTTTAGATTAGTTTTGTATTGAAAGAAATAATAATTGAACATCTTGAAGGAGTTAATATGGAACAAAAAATAACAGATATTTTAAATATATTAAACAGCAAAGATAGTCCTTCCCAGCGGGAAATAGCAAAAGAGGCCGGTATTTCTTTAGGTCTGGTTAATACCCTGCTTAAAAAGTGTGCTAAAAAGGGTCTGATTAAAATTGAAAGGCTTAATTCCCGGAATATTAAATACATCTTAACCCCGGCTGGTATTAAAGAAAAAACTAAAAAGACTATTAGATATGTTAAAAAATCTTATCAGGCAATTAAAGAAATTGAGGCTGAGGTGTTAAAATTGGCAGCCCGGGCTGAAAAAGAGGATAAAGATCTTTATCTCTACAGTGATGAAGAGGAAGATGAGATCCTTGATCTGGTTTCTTTAGTCTTAAGGGAAAACAATTTGGAATTTGAAGTGTTTACTGCAGAGGAAGAACTGGCCAGGATAAATAAAGAGGAGAGCCTGCTTCTGCACTGGGATCCGGATTTAAAAGTAGAGCACCTGGAGCCGGTAAATATCTTTATTTAAATTTTATATTTTTTTGGAAATTAAAGCTGCTCTTAGTTGGGCGGCTTTTTTGGTCTGGATTAAATATATTATTTCAACCTTTTCCATTTGGCATTTCTGCCTTTACCAAGAACTTCAATTACATTATCCTTTTTTAACTGTCTTAAGACTCTATCAATAGTTGAATCTGAAACGTCAGGACAGGCATTTCTAATATCATCTTTGGAAAAAGTACCGATAATATTTTTTACAGCCTGTTCAACCCTATAGCTTTTATTACCTTTTTTTGCTTTCACCATACCTACACGTTCTTCAAATTCTTTATAGGCTGCTAAAAGTGTTCCGAGAAAGTATTCTAACCAAAAAAATAAGTTATGTTTTCCTTCATGCCAGCCTATGGAAGATTTATTTAATGTCTTATAATAACTTGATTTACTATTTTCTATAATTTTTTCTAAACTTATATATCTTCCTACTTTATGATCATATTTATATAATAATAGTAATGTTAATAACCTTGATATTCTTCCGTTTCCATCATTAAAAGGGTGAATACAAAGAAAATCTAAGACAAAACTTCCAATTAGGATTAATGGTTCTATGTTCTCTTCTTGCATTTCGTTATTCAAAAAGTTACAGAGAGAATCCATAGCGGCAGCAGTATTTGATGCAGCAACCGGTTTAAACCTAACAAATTTTTCACCATTAGGTAGGATTTCACCAATAATATTGTCCTGACTTTTCCAACTTCCACCTTTTTCAGATATATATTTATACAGATCACGGTGTAACTGTAAAATTATATTTGAAGTTACAGGTATTGCCTCATAAGAAGTATGAATAGTATTTAAAACATCTCTATAACCTGCTATTTCTCCTTCTGATCTTTCTCTAAGATTGGTATCATCTTTCATTATCTCTTTTAGTCTTTTATCAGTAATTACAATTCCTTCAATACTGTTTGAAGCTTTTGTACTCTTTATAACAGCGACTTCTTGAAGTTTTTCTAATATTTGTGGAGATTGTTCTATATATAAATCCTGTTTCCCCTTATATTCGTTTATTTTCCCAATTAACTTAACAATATTCATTGGTATATCTAACTTTTTTAATCTATCATCTTTAAATGACATCATAATATACTCATCCTTCCTAAAACATATTCATTAAACAACAAATGACTATGTTTATTATAACATAAATATGTTCATAAGTATATAAACATACTTAAATGACTTCTAAATGAGTATATTTAAGAGATTAATGACTATATTAAATTTAAGCTTTTTTACCTGGATTTCGAATAATATAAATGCTATAATATAGCTGAGCTGATCGACTATTAAAACTGTAAAACTAAGAAAAGTTGGTGACAGCTACGTTTTTACTATTTCAAAAGAGCTTAAAGAAAAATATGATTTTTTAGAAGATAGAAATCAACCGGAAACACAAAATCGAGAGGAACTATAATTATGAGTCTAAGTTGGGGGCTGAGATATGAATTGGAAATTCTGGCAGAATGATGACCAAAAAAAACTTTTAGAGAAAATAGAAAAATTAACTGAAAAAGTAAATTCCATGGAAGAAAAAATTAATGATTTAGATAAGTCAGAGAAAAAAATGAACCGCCTGCAGTATAAACAGAATCAAGATCTTTTCAAAAAAATTGATGAGCTTTCACAGCTGGTTGATCAACAGAGCCTTGATCAGGAATTAATCTCTGAATTAAAAAGCAGAGTTGATAGTTACAGCTTAAATGTCGAAAACAGCAGCAAAAAAATAATTGAGCTCATTGATGAGTTTGATCTGCTTAAAAGAGGTCTGGATAGTGATGAAAATAGCTGGAGTAATTTACTGAAAAACTGGAGTCAGAGACTGCTTAAGATTTTAGAGCAAAATGATATCTACCAGTTGAATTTAAAAGATAAAGAATTTGATCCCCGCCGGGCGGAAGCCTTAACCACTGTAAATTCGGAAACTCTAACAGAATATTCGCAGCAGCAGGATTCAAATTATAATAATAATCAGATTGTTGAAGTTATCAAACGAGGTTATCAGGATCAGGAAGATAATATATTACGCAAATCACAGGTAGTTGTCTATAAGGAGGCCAAATAATGACTAAAGATCGTTTTAGACCGGTGGTAGGGATTGATCTGGGGACCACTAACTCGTCACTTGCAGCTATTATTGAGGGAGAAGCAACCGTTATAACTCTGATGAAAGAAAGCAGTCCGCTGCTTCCTTCGGTTGTTTATATTGATCAGAGGGGTGAGGTTATTGTAGGTAATGATGCTAAATCAGCTCTGGTGGCCCTGCCGGAGCGCACAGTAGCAGAGGTAAAAAGAAAAATGGGAGAAGAGGTTATGATTGAGCTGGCAGATCAAAAGCTGCTGCCGGAGGAGATATCAGCCTTAATCTTAAAGGAACTAAAAAAATATGTTGATCAAATTTATGGTGATGAAGTAGAAAAAGAAGCAGTGATTACAGTCCCTGCCTATTTTACCGACCAGCAGCGTCAGGCTACCAAAAAAGCTGGTGAACTTGCAGGTTTTGTAGTTGAAAGAATAATTAATGAACCAACAGCAGCTGCTATGGCCTATGGTCTTGATAAACTTGATGATGACCACCAGTTTCTGGTCTATGATCTGGGTGGAGGGACCTTTGATGTCTCTATTCTGGAATTAATGGGCGGAATCCTGGAAGTTAAAGCCTCGGCAGGTAATAAAGAACTGGGCGGCTCCGATTTTGACAGACTGCTTTTGGATTATTTTTCTGAAAAAATTATTGAAGAAAGTGGTCTGGATCCAAGAGAAGATCTCAGCGCCTGTGCCCGTCTAAAAGAAGAAGCGGAAAAAACAAAAATAAAATTATCAGATCGAAAACAGGTTCAGGTTTCTATACTGGCTCTGATGGTAAAAAATAACCAGCCGGTTGCCTTTGAGATGGAAATAAGCAGAAAAGAATTTATCGATTTAATTGATAATTTACTTATGGAGACTTTAAATAGTGTTGAGAATGTACTGGAAGATGCGGAACTGCTTCCGGATGAGATTGAACAGGTGATTTTAGTTGGTGGTTCAACCAGAATCCCGAGGGTCAGAGAACTTCTGCGTGACTTTTTTGATCAGGAACCCCATAGTGAGATAGATCCCGATCAGGCGGTAGCAAAAGGAGCAGGTGTGCAGGCGGGGATAAAAGCAGGTCTGCTTTCTGATAGTGGGATGATAGTTACAGATGTTGCTCCTTATTCGCTGGGAATAGAGGTGCTTAAAGACCAGGGGGTTCTGGGCTTTAAACCGGGCGGTTTTGAAAGTATTATTGACAGAAACACAACGATACCAACCAGTAAAACAAAAGTATTTACTACAACTTTTGACAATCAGGAAGAGGTTAAGATTAAAATTTACCAGGGTGAAGGTGACTGGGTAGATGAAAATCATTATCTGGGAGAATTTATTCTGGACGGAATTCCAGCTAAAAGAGCCGGGGAAGAAAAAATTGCAGTTAGCTTAAATTATAATATTAACGGGATCCTTGATGTAACTGCCAGATCGCTCTCTACAGATAAGGAAATGCAGCTTACTGTCCAGGATGCTGTTGACCGAAAATCAGAAGAATCTTATCAGGAAAGCCTGGAGCGGCTGGAAAACTTTCAGAAAGAGCTTGCAGGAATGACAGGGGATGCTGAAAACAACCTGCAAAAAATTGAATATAACCCGGCTCTGTCTGGAGATATTGAGGAGTCAGAACTTGATGATTTTGCAGCAGAGGGTGAGGGTTTTGAGGGACTGGCTTTAGAAGCAGAACATTTAAAAGAGCGGGCCGGAGAATTATTTGTAGAAAATGAGAATATCAGCCGCTCAGAATTTAAGTCTATGATTAAAAGACTTGATCAGGCACTTGAGAGCGGGGAAAAAGACAAATTACGGCAGGCTCTGGAAGAAGTTTTCGAAGAAATTCTGGATCTGGAAATGGGGGAATAATCTTTTATGAAATTAAAAAATAGTGTATTTAAGAGTTCAAATCTCTACCGCATTCTGGGTACAAATTCCAATGCGGGGGAGGAATTAATTAAGCAGAGATATCTGGAAAAGGTTCGAGAATTTCCACCGGAAGAAAATCCGGAGGAGTTTAAAGTAATTAGAGAGGCCTATGATACCCTAAAAGATCCCTTTAAAAGAAGTGGCTATGATTTAGAAACTAAATATCAGGGTCAGGCGTCAAAATTTTTGCAGGAAGCATTAGATTATATGGATTGGGGGAAGATTGAAGAGGCAGAATTTCTTTTAAACAAAGCAGCGGAACTTGCTGCTGATAATTTATATATTTTAAGATTCAAGGCAGAAATTGCTGTAATGAAAGAGGATATAAATCTTTTTAATGATATTTTTGCACAGCTGGAAGAACTTTTTCCAAAAAAGAAGGAGTATTTACTGTTGTTGAATAAAATTGTTCTGCTTCTGGAATCAGAACAATACACAAAATATGCCCATAAAGTTCTAAAAGAAATGGAAAAGAAATTTCCAGATAAAAAATCAGAAATGACAGATGTCTATCTCGGTGTTTATGATCAGCAGGGAAAGTTTAATAAAATATGGAATTTTTTATCAAATGAATTAAAAACTTTTTCGGAGCCTGATGAAGATAATATCCGACATTTTTTAACAGCAATTTTTTTGATAAATAAATACGAAAAATGGAATAAAAAAGACAGCCTGATTGCTTTAACAGAATCTTTTATAGAAAAGATAAATCAAGATCAGGAATTAAGAAATTATATTATTTATGTTCTTGATGAAAATTACTATGAAGCAGAAGAACATGGTGCTATTAAGGCTCAATTGTATTTTACAGAACTGCTTATGTTATTTGAAGATGATTCAAATCTTGAGCTTGAATATAAGAAATTACAGCTGACAGAGAAGATTTTAAATGAAGTTGACAGAATGTCTGCAGATCCTAAGTTATCCCCCTATATTTTCTATACAGGCAGCAGGTTATTTTTTGACTGGGCCTATGAAGAGCTGGATCCGGAAAATTTTGTAGATTTTCCAGACAAATATGCTATGCAGAACTTTAAAGAAGAATACTCAGCAAATTTACAGGCGGTAAAAAGATTAAAAAAGAAGTATCCCAGGCTCTATGATACTTTTAAAAATGAGTGGGATAAGATCACCGCTAACTGTCGGGAAAAACTTAATAACAGGCAGCTTTCTCTATTTGAAAAGCAGAAAAAAACAGAACAGGACTCTGATTACAGGGAGCTGGCATCAGGGCAGATTGTTAGCAAAAATAAGGTGGGCCGCAATGATCCCTGTCCCTGCGGCAGTGGTAAAAAATATAAAAAATGCTGTCTTAATAAATAACCTCACAATGCTATATAGGTAAGTATATATCAAACTGGAAGGAGATGGTTATCATGGATGTTGCAAAAATATTTAAAAATGGTAGAAGCCCGGCGGTTCGTCTTCCTAAAAAATATCGTTTTAATGATGAATCTGAAGTTTTTGTAAATAAAATTGGTGATTTTGTTATATTGATTCCAAAAGACAGCAAATGGGAAACTCTTACTAAGAGATTAGATAGTTTTTCTGATGATTTTTTAGAAAATAGAAATCAACTTTAGCAAGTTTTCTTGGTCCAATTGAAATATTACCTTTTGAACAGAATGTAGCTATAAAATATGGAAGTATTAGAGCAGATCTAGAAAATCAAGGCAGGATTATAGGAGCTTATGATTTAATGATAGGTGCTCATGCTATAGCAGAAAACTTGATTTTAGTTACAAATAATACAAAAGAATTTAAAAGAATTACAGATCTTTCTCTTGAAAATTGGGCTAAATAAATATAATTACATTTTTTATAATGCATCTAGAATTTTAACTTGTTCTTGTTTCCGCTTGCTGGAATCATTGATATAGTCAAATTTAAGATATATAATTAGTATATAAGGTAGTTTCCCGAAAGTAGCGGAAAACTGAAAAACAGAGAATACTACTCAATTGTATTCCTCTATTCAGGAGGATTTTTTTTAGGAGTTGAATTATATGTTTCTGGCATCAGTTTCAGATGTCAAAATGGATATAAGCATAGATTTGCCACTAATATTGATAGAATTTATTTAACAATTACTTCTTAACCTGACTGTTTGCCTTTTATATATTGAGTAATAATATCGATTGCTTCCTCGCTTGATATTTCTCCCTTTAAATATTTTTCTCCGATGATCACACTAAGTTCATCCATTTCAATATTTTCTACAGCCAGTGATGCCCTGACATTTTCTATTGCCTCTTTAATTTCTTTGCTGATCATTCTTTTCATTGAGATTATCCTTTCTTTATCAATCATATTTAAAATGATATAATATCAGTATAATAGCTTTGACTTAAAATATCCATTAAAAGGAGAAATTATTATGAGCATCAAAAAAGAAATAGAGTTGCCAGAAGAAATACTTTTGAGTTTACGCCTGGATGAAGATGAAGTCATTAAAGAAATGAAAAGAACTCTGGCAGTTAAATATTTTAAAGATAGAAAATTGTCCATAGGTCAAAGTGCTGAACTTGCCGAAATGATAGAAGAGGATTTCATTAAACACTTAGGAAGTCAGAATATTTCTATTTTTAATATTGATGATCTGGATGAACTGAAAAAAGATTTGGGGAATTGTTCAATCTGCAAAGGTGATTTAGAAAAAGGAAATGTAAATCATATTGTTGATCTTGATAATTTTATTATTATTATTATTAAAAATGTTCCTGTTAATGTGTGTAAACAATGTGGCGAATATTATTTAGAGCATAAAGTTGCCTTAGAAATTGAAAAAATTATTGATAGTTATAGAGAAAATGCTGCGGAAGTAATAATTATTAATTATTTTGATTTAGTTGCTTAAAATTTAATGTGACAGATGACTGAGAGCGGTGATTATAAGAAGTATACTGCTCTAATTTAATCTATTTCTTCAATTTTAGTATCTTTTATATTTCTTTTTTCAGTGTCGAAATTGATACCAATTAAAACTAATTTCTTGTCTTTAATTTTAAATCTCTCAGCATAATTTTTATCTTTTATTTGCTGTAAAGCTATCTCAGCATTTTGATTTGCCTTAAATTCTATAATATAAATATCAGTTTCAGTTTCAACTGTGCAATCTATTCTTCCTTCAGATGTTAGTACTTCGGAATAAACATTTAAATTGTTATCTGTTAATAAAGTGGTAATCAGATAAAAAATGCTGTTATAATAAGCCTCTCTATCCTGAAGAGATTTTGGGATATTAATATTAGCCAGACTTGCAAATATTGACATCATTTGTTCAATAAATTCTTCAAGATTTTTATTGATAAGTAACTTTTTAAGTCGGTGTACAACTGGAACCGTAATTTTATTTTGAGAAAATGATTTAGCCAGATTTATAGTAAAACCATTTTCCACTTCAAAATTTGGATAATCTAATTTATAAATCAAGTCATCATCAATTTGTTTAATTGTTAAATATCCTGTTTGGAATAGTAAAGGAATAAGTTCCAAGTTTTCTAAATCATAAGCTTTTAAATCTTCTTTCCCGACTTCTATATTTTCTAAATTACTAATATCAAAATTACTTTTTTTTATTAAATCCACTAAAAATTTAGGAGTTCCACTTTCAAACCAATAATTATCTATTTTTTTTACTTCTAGTGCGCTTGCAATTGAGTAGGGATTATAAACTTTAATATCTTCATCACTGAATCGAAATCCATTATACATTTCTTTAAACTTTTTATACACAGCTTCTTTTTTAATGTCATTTTCGGCTGCAAATTTTTCAAAATATGGATCAAAATTATCATGTAATTCTTTTTCTGTATAGCCCAGCATAAAAGAGAATCCTGGACGCATATCAAGAATTTTTAAATTATTTAAAGCAGAAAAAATTGAGAGTTTGCTGAATTTAGAGATTCCAGTTATAAAAACGAGTTCAAGATGTGATATATGGGATTTTAAGTTATCATATAGAATTTTAAGATAGGCTTGATTTTCCAGGGCAATATCGTTTGAACTATGATGATTTAAATTTGAGACTATAGCCTTGTCATACTCATCAATTAAAACTACGACATTTTTATTATATTTAGAAGCAAGTTTTTCTATTAATTCAGAAAACATATAATAAGCTTTTTCAATTTCCAGCTGGATTCCATATTTATCTGCTATTTTACTTAAAGATTTTTGGAGGCTTTTTTCTAAGATTTCTTTATTTTCTGCAGGGATATTATTGAAATCAAGGTGTATGATGGGATATTCTTCCCACTTCCAGTCATAATCGTAGATATATAATCCCTGGAAAAGATCTTTTTTACCTTCATAAAATCTTTTGATTGTATTTAAAAATAATGATTTACCAAAACGTCGTGGACGTGAGAGAAAATAATATGTTCCAGCTTCAATCATTTTGGTTATGAATTTTGTTTTATCAACATAAAGAAAACCTTCTTTTATTATTTTCTCAAAATCATCGATATCAGTTGCTATTTTCTTCATTATCTCACCTCCAAGTTAAATTAATTATACTTTAAAATTTACTGATTATCAATTAAACTGCAGAAGAAAAAATCAATAAGGATCTGTCTTTTTTAGCAGAGGTAGATGTCGATGAAGAATAATTTAAAAAAAGAAAGAGCAGAAAAGTCTGCTCTTTAGTTTAAATATTCTTCTAAATCCTCAAGTGATTCAATAGTTATAATATCCTTTAATAAATCAGTTCGAATTTCTCTTAAAACAATTAAATCTAATTTATTAAGTTTACTCTCAAGATTGTCCGGAAGCTTATCTATTGGGAGTTTATCCTTTATTAAGATTGAAATAGTTTCAATTAATTCCTGTTTTCTACCTTCTTTCATCCCTTCTTTCATTCCTTCTTTAATACCATCTAATTTACCTTCTTCACGCAACTTATTAGCTGTAGACATGAAAGTCTCACTCCTTTCGGGGATGATTAAATTAACTTTATCATGCATAATATCAAAATCATAATCCTTAATTTCCAGTATATATTTCATTCCTGTTGTGAAGTATTCTAAAATAGTCTTAGTATCATTCAATTTTTTGATTAACTTTAATATGTCAGCAAATATTTTATCATAATCATTATCAATAAAGCTGGTGTGAAGTATTTTTAAAACTATTTGTAACTGTATACTTCCTATAATCTCCAGATCACTATACTTAGAAAAGTCAAAAAGCAAATGTTCAAAGTCTGGAATAAATTTTTCTGTATTTGCTTGAATATTAAACTTAGCGCTGAATCTCTTATCTATATTATACCTCTTTCCCCCATGGTAAATCAAGAGGGGAATTACCAGCGGCAGTTTTTCTTCATCATAATGATCCTGGTGATGCTCCCAGATCCGGACCATATATTGAAGAAGTTGAAAAGAAACATCTTTGTCGGGGTAACTCTTGTGTTCAAAAAGCCAGTAGATATAGGCATTTTGTTTATTTAATTCGACTCGATAAACAACATCAGAAAAATATTTTTTTAGGCATTTATTAACAAATGATTTCTTAGAAATTTGTAACTTGTCGAGATTAATTAAATCCAACAATTCCTGAGGTAAGTAGTTTTTAAGAAAATCTTCTGCGACCACCTTCTTTTCAAACATTTCTTGAAAAAATCTATCATGGGGAGTCTGCATTTTTCCAACCTCTTTCTCTTAGAATTTTACCTTAAATTAAGATAAGACCTGAGGACTAATCTTTAAGTAAATTATATCACAAAACGAACTTGTGTTCAATTAAATTCAAGCTAATTCGACAAAAAAACAGAGAAATATTAATTGATTTTAAAGCAAGAGTGTATTATAATAAAAGTTGTTAAGAAATTGAACACATTAAGAAAGATTAAAAATAGTTTATTGAGTGTCTGCAGCATTAAATCCATATATAAATTGAGATCGATTAAAGAAAAAGCACAAAAATGACAACCGATGTCACAAAGATTGTTAACTGAAAAGTTTTACTTTGTCATTCGACAAAATTAGATACTCTATTTATTTGATGTATATTAAATAATGTTATAAAATAGAACTTGTGAGCGACATAGAAGTATTATTCAATATATGACATCCGATGTCACGAAATAAAATCTTAACTCAGGTACGTTGACAACTGAATATGTATGGGAATCTTTGGAACCGGGGTTTTCATATGGGAAGATGAACTGGGTTAGAGGTTTAAAAAACTATGATATAAGTTCAAGGATCAGGTTATTTTTTTAGCAATACACTTTGATCTCAACAAAGTGGACATAGTGTTGAGGTGGGGCAAGTAAAAACAAATAATAGATAGAGAGTATAAGAGTTTTTTGTATATGAATTTAGGGAGTGAGTTTATATATGAAAAACTATTTTTTTATTTGTAGAGAATTAATTTTGGAGGATACATAATTGGATTTAAGAAAAGATTTAATAAAGGTTTTTGGCTCTAATGTAATAACTTTAGCAGTTGGAATAGTTTCAGGATTAGTTATACCTTCTTTTTTATCGCTAGATCAGTATGCCTATTTTAAAACATTCACCTTATATTTAGGATATGTGGGGATTTTACATTTTGGATTAGCTGATGGGTTGTTTATAAAATATGGTGGTTCTTATGAAGATGAAGTGGATAAGTCTTTATTAAAAGGAGAACACCACTTTTTTTTAATTTTTCAATTTATAATTACAATTTTAATAGTTTTAGTCTCATTATTTTTAGATGATAAAATATTATTAGCGTTTGCATTATGCATCATTCCATTTAATTTACTCACTTTTTATAGATTTTTCTATCAGGCAATCGGGAAATTTGACATTTACTCTAAAATATTAATTTTCCCTCCTATTGTAATGTTAATTGCTAATCTGGCAGTAATTTTCATTTTTGAAATTGAAAACTATTGGCTTTTTATTATAATAAGGTTGTTTGCCTATACATCTATCTTTCTTATTTTAGAATATAATTTTTATAAATTAACAAAACCAGTTGATACAACTATAGATTTTGAGGAAATAAAAAGTATATTTAATATTGGTTTTTTTATTATGTTGGGTAATTTATCATCTATTTTATTTTATTCTATTGATAGATGGTTTGTTAAGTTTTCGTTCACATCTTCAGATTTTGCTTTTTATTCATTTGCAATTTCAATGATGGCAATGATAAATATTTTCATTAATTCAATCACTACAGTCTTTTATCCTTATTTATCCCGTAATAGTAATGATAAGATTTTACAGAAATTAAAAAGTTATTTTATTATTATAGCTTCTTTTGCTAGCGGCTCTTATTTTCTTTTTGCGTTTATAGTTGAAAATTTTATACCAAAACATATTCCAGCATTAAATATTATCGCTATTATATTTGCCGGTTTCCCTGCTTTAATTACAATTAAAGCTTTGTATGTCAATTTATATAAAGTTAGGAAAAGTGATAAATTATATGTAAAAACAGTACTTATTATGCTGACTGTTTCAATAGCTCTAAATTTTGTTGCATTAATAACTTATGGTAATAATACTGCAATTGCTGTAGCAACAACTATTTCTTTTTATATCTGGTTTTATTTTTCATCTAGACACTTTGAGACATTATTTGTTAGTTCAAAGGAAGTTTTATATCTAGGAGTTTTTGTAGTTTTATTTTTATACACGAGTAATTTCATTTCTCTTTTAGCTGGAGCCATAATTTTTAGTGTTGGAATATTAATATTAATATTTAGTTTTTACAGATTAGAATTTATAGCCTTAGTTAATGAATTTAAAGACAAAGGGAAATCATAATTTATTCAGGAGAGGATATTGAGATGTCTAAAAAAACAAAGGGAATAATACTTGCCGGTGGATCAGGGACACGATTATATCCCTTAACCTTAGTAACAAGCAAACAACTATTACCCGTCTACGACAAACCAATGATATATTATCCATTATCAATATTAATGTTAGCTGGAATCCAGGAAATACTTATAATTTCAACTCCAGAAGACTTACCGCGTTTTGAAGAATTATTAGGAGATGGAAGTCAGTGTGGTATAGAACTTAGTTATGAAATTCAGCCTTCTCCAGATGGACTTGCTCAGGCCTTTATAATAGGTGAAGAATTTATTGGTAATGATAATGTCGCTATGATTTTGGGAGATAATATTTTTTATGGCAACCACTTAACTTCTTTACTCAAAGAAGCAGTTAATAATAAAGATCGAGCTACAGTTTTTGGTTACTATGTTGATGATCCAGAACGCTTTGGTATAGTGGATTTTGATGAAGATGGAAAAGTGACATCAATAGAAGAAAAACCTGATAATCCTAAATCCAACTATGCAGTAACTGGATTATATTTTTATGACAATAGAGTAGTTGATTATGCTAAGAATTTAGATCCAAGTGATCGGGGAGAACTAGAGATTACAGATTTAAATAAAATTTATTTAGAAAAAGGAGACCTTGATGTTCAGTTATTAGGTAGAGGCTTTGCCTGGTTAGATACTGGTAAAATGGATACCCTTTTAGAAGCAGCAGAATTTGTAAGAACAATAGAACATCGTCAGGGAATAAAGATCTCTGCTTTAGAAGAAATAGCTTATAGAAATGAATGGATAGATAAAGATACTTTATTAGAATCAGCTGAGAAATATGGTAATTCTCCGTATGGACAGTTTCTCAAAAAAGTAGCTGAAGGTAAAATAAGATATTAATTAGAGGTGTAGTATGGAAATAATAAAAACATACATTGAAGATGTATACATAATAGAGACTAAAGTTTTTAAAGATAATAGAGGCTGGTTTACAGAAAGTTATTCAGCTAAAAAATTTAGAGATAATGGTCTTGATATAGAATTTATTCAGGATAATCATTCTCTATCAAAAGAAAAGGGAGTATTAAGAGGTCTTCATTTTCAGCTTGAACCAAAAGCACAAACGAAATTGGTTAGATGTATTAGAGGTAGCATTTATGATGTAGCAGTTGACTTAAGAGAAGGTTCACCGACATATAAAAAGTGGTTTGGTGTAGAATTGAGTGCTGAAAACAAAAAGCAGTTTTTAATACCCAGAGGATTTGCTCATGGATTTTTAACTTTAAGTGATAATACTGAAGTTCAGTATAAAATTGATGAATATTATGCTCCTGAATATGATAGAAGTATTAGATTTGATGACCCTGAAATAAACGTCGACTGGGGAATAAATAATCCTATTTTATCAGAAAAAGACCAAAAAGCATCTTTGTTAAAAAATAGTGATTGCAACTTTAAATATTAAATTAAGTGAGGTTTAAATAGATGAATATTTTAGTAACTGGTGGAGCTGGTTTTATCGGCAGTAATTTTATATTCTATATGTTAGATCAGCATCCTGATTACAGAATTGTCTGTCTTGACGCTTTAACTTATGCAGGAAATCTAAAAACTTTAGAATCTGTAATAAAAAATGATAATTTTAGATTTGTAAAAGGTGATATTAGAGATAGAGACTTTGTTTTTAATCTTTTTGCCGAAGAAAATTTTGATATGATAGTTAACTTTGCTGCTGAATCTCATGTTGATCGCTCAATTAAAGATCCAGGAGTATTTTTAGAAACTAATATTTTGGGAACTCAAGTTTTAATGGACGCTGGCAGAGAATATGGGATTGAAAGGTTTCATCAAGTTTCAACTGATGAAGTTTATGGTGATCTCCCATTAGATAAACCAGAATTAATGTTTACTGAAGATACACCAATTAAAACATCTTCACCTTATTCAGCTTCTAAAGCTTCAGCAGATTTATTGGTAGAAGCCTATCATAGAACTTTTGCTCTACCGGTGACTATTTCTCGTTGCTCTAATAATTATGGACCATTTCAATTTCCAGAAAAATTAATACCTTTAATGATTTCTAAGGCTTTAGCAGAAGAAGTGTTACCTGTTTATGGTAAAGGAGAGAATGTTAGAGACTGGTTATATGTTGAGGACCACTGCAGAGCTATTGACTTAATCTTACATCAAGGTCAAAAAGGAGAAGTCTATAATATAGGTGGACATAATGAGAGAAGTAATTTGGAAGTAGTTAAAACTATTTTAAAAGAACTTGATAAACCTGAATCTTTAATTACTTTTGTTGAAGATAGAGCCGGTCATGATCTAAGATATGCTATTGACCCTAATAAAATAAGTAATGAACTTGACTGGGAACCGACCATTTTATTTGATGAAGGAATCAAAAAAACTATTAAATGGTATCTTGATAATGAAGAATGGTGGAAAAACATCATTAGTGGTGATTATAAAGACTACTACGAAAGAATGTATAAGAAAAAGCAGGTGAATAACTAATGAAAGTTTTAGTTACTGGTGCTGATGGGCAGCTTGGCTATGATGTTGTTAAAAAATTAGAAGAACTTGATATAGAGCATATTGGTGTGGATAAAGAAGATTTTGATTTAACAAATGAAAAAGAGACTAAAGAATTCATTTTAGATTATCAACCAGATGTAATTATTCACTGTGCAGCTTATACTGATGTTGATCAGGCTGAAGTTGAGAGAGAGTTATGTTATCAGGTTAATGTTAATGGAACTAGATATGTAGCTGAAGCTACTAAAGAGTTGGATGCTAAAATGCTTTATATAAGTACAGACTATGTTTTCGATGGCCAGGGTGAAGAACCTTTTGAAGTAACTGATGAGCCTAATCCAATTAATTATTATGGTGAAACTAAATATCAGGGGGAGCAGGAAGTACAAAAGTTATTAGATAAATTTTTTATTGTTAGAACTTCCTGGGTTTTTGGAGAACATGGTGATAACTTTGTTAAAACTATGCTTAAATTAGGGAAAGAAAGAGATGAAATATTAGTAGTTGCTGATCAATATGGTTCACCTACTTATACAGGTGATTTAGCAAAGTTTATTATTGAGATGATAAAAACTGATAAATTTGGTATTTACCATGCAACAAATGATGGTTTTTGTAGCTGGTATGTGTTTGCTAAAATGATTTTTAAATCTGCAAATATGGATGTTAATGTCAAGCCTGTTAGTAGTGATGAATTTGAAACTAAAGCTAAAAGGCCTAATAATTCTAGACTTTCTAAAGAGAAATTGAATAATAAAAAGTTTAATAAATTGAGAGAAATTGATGTATTTATTGATCATTATGTAAAATCAATTAATTAATTATGTTGGAGAATGAATAAAATGAATATAAATAAAAGGAAAAAATCAACACTATTGTTAGTTCAGACAATAAAAGATGATTATGCATATTTAGAATGGCAAAAAAATAATTTTAATGCCGATATAATTATGAAACCTTTCCCGAAATTAATACGAGGTATTCGTAGAGGATGGATATATTTACATTTGCCATATGAAAATGTTTGGTATAATAATTGGAAAAATGAAATAAGTAATTATGATACTATATTAATCCATGCATCATCAATCACAATGCATTTACCAGAATGGATAAAATCTAAAAACTCAGATATAAAGGTTATTTTGTGGTATTGGAACCCGGTTACTAAAAGGACTGTCCCTACAGAAAAAATCAGAAAATATTGTGAGGTGTGGTCTTTTAATTATAAAGACTGTGAAAAATATAATATGAATTATAATTCTCAATATTATTTTAAAAGTATGACTTTGCCTGAAAACAAAATTGATTATGAAATATTTTTTATAGGATCAGATAAAGGGAGAGCTAAAATAATTGATGGATTACATGAAAATATTGATAAAAATATTTCTACTAACTTTAATGTAGTTACTAATAATTCAAATAATATTAAGAATAAAAATATTATTTCAGATAAAATGTCATATGATGAAATTTTATATAATATTTCAAAATCAAAGTCAATTTTAGAAATATTGCAATCAACTCAAAGTAGTCCTTCATTAAGAACTTTTGAAGCATTATTTTTCTCTAAAAAATTAATTACTAATAATAAAAATATTATAAATTATGATTTTTATCATCCCAATAATATTTTTATTATAGGAGAAAATAAACTACAAAATCTTAAGGGGTTTTTATCATTACCTTATAAAAATATAAGTCAAGAAATAATTGATAGTTATGATATAAATTTGTGGTTTAAAAGATTTTTTAATAATTAAACTTAAGGGAGAATTATATGTCTGTAATAGGATTATTTATTTGTATTATTATAGGTTTAATATCATGGAAATTATGGAGAGATTTTTTGAATCCAGTTTTTATTTTATCTATTGAATGGATATTAATGTATATAATTATCTTATTTAGTTTTGGATATCATTATACCAATGATTTTTATTATATAGTATTTTCAGTGGGTTTTGTTTTTTTCTTTATGGGTTTTTTTGTTTTTAATTATAAACAAATTAGAAAAAGCCCTACTGTTAACAATAAAATTAGTTATAGTGTAACATTTAATCCTTATAGTTTTAGTTTTCTTTTAGGAATACAAGTGATTATAGTTTCAATAATTGTATATAAATTATATAGGTCATTACAGGTTTATTATGTAAATAATCTGTGGTATTCAATAATGAATGCATCAAAATATGGCACATATGAATCGAATATTATTATTGAACGACTTAGATTTTTTGTTATTATTTTTCCAATTGTTTCATTTGCTATATATATGTTAAATAAAAATCAAAAAAATAAGTTTTACTTTTTCTTAAATTTACTTATTTCTATTCCAGTTATATTTACAATGTCTAGATCTGGAATGATAATGATTATTATGACAATGATGTTTTTATTTTTGATTATAAATAATTATAACAATAAGAAAATAGCTAAATGGGGAATTGTTTTATTCTTTTTAATTATTGTTATTTTTTCTATAACTTCTATATGGAAGTTTTTTAATATAAGTGCTTTAGAAAATAACCCAATTAAAATTTTGCAATTCTCTTTTATGAATTATTTTGCACCTCCTATGGTCGTTTTTGTTAAATTTCTTAAAGAATCTAATTCGCTGTTGTTTGGTAAGAATACATTTAGATTTATTTATGCAATATTAGATTTTTTAGGTTCAGATGTTGAAGTTGTAAGTAATATTCAGGAATTTACAAAAATGGAAATTAACAACTTAAATATTGTTTCAAATGTATATACTGTTTTACATTATTATACTAGAGATTTTGGCTTGTTGTTTGCTTTTGTTATTCAATTTATATTAGGCATGATACATGGATTTTTGTTTCATAAAGTTAGAATTTCTAAAAAGAATAATATCTTTTTAATTATATTGTTTTCTATTATGATGTTTCCGTTATTTATGCAATTTTTTGATGATAAATATTTTTCAATTTTATCAACATGGGTACAATATATTTTTTGGATTTGGTTTCTGACTAGAAAAAAATTAATCTTAAAGGTTGATTTTTATGAATATTAATAATAAAAGACTTACAGTATTTACTCCAACATATAATAGGGCTTACATATTAGAACAAGCATACAACAGCCTTTTAAATCAAACCAATAAATCTTTTGTTTGGTTAATAATTGATGATGGTTCAACAGATAATACTGAATCTTTAGTTAAAAAATGGATAAAAGAAGATAAAATAGAAATTAAATATTATAAACAGAAAAATGGTGGGAAACAAAGAGCGCATAATAAAGCAGTTAAGATAACAGATACTGAACTTTTTATTTGCTTAGATTCAGATGATTATTTTACTCATGATGCCGTTGAACTTTTGATTTCAAAATGGGATAAAATACAAGATAAAAATAAAATTAGCGGAATTGTTGCATTGAGGGGATTGGACAAACAAACTCCTATTGGTACCTGGTTACCCACAAAAATTAAATATTCTCCTTTAAATAAATTATATTCAAAATATAATTTTAGAGGAGATACCGCTTTATTATTTAGAACAAATATTTTAGAAAAATATCCTTTTTGGGTAGCAAAGGATGAGCAATTTATAGGAGAAGGTTATGTTTATAATCAAATTGATCAAAAATATCAGATGTATTTATTAAACGAGGTTATATATATTTGCAAATATCTTGATGATGGGTATACAAATAATGTACGAAAATTAATAAAAGATAATCCTAAAGGTTATATGGAGTTAAATAAGCAAGCGGCAATATATTCTACATCTTTAAAAGAAAGATATATGAAAACTATTAAATATATGGTAGGTTTTATTCTGAGTAAAAAATCAGATCCTTTTGATGAGTTTCCTTATAAAGTTTTAGCTATACTAGCGTATTTCCCAGCTCTATTTTATTGGTTTTTTAAGTATAAGAATCTATAAAACTTATAAGGAAAGGATGTTAGCAATGAAGTATCAGAAAATCTATGATAATTCGCCAATATGGTTTCAAAATGTTATGGCCACTCTATATGGATTTAAAGTTATGAGAAATAGATATAAAGAAGAATATTATAAACACTTAAATTATTTAGATGATATACATAATTTGTCAAAGGAAGAATTAAAAGAACTTCAATTTCAAGAATTAATGAGTTTGCTAAAAAATACAATAGAAAAAAGCAATTTTTATAAAGAGTTATATAAAAATATTGATATAACTTCTTTTCAAAGTTTAGAAGATTTAAAAAAACTGCCAATAGTAACAAAAGAGATGTTACGTAAAAATATAGATAATGTTATCACTATATCAAAAAAAAATGCTGTAGAAGGGCACACTGGCGGAACTACTGGTAAGTCATTGGTTGTGTATTTTACCCCTGAAGATATGCAGAAACGAATGGCTACTTTAGATTTTTTTAAATTTAAAAACGGATTTAAAAATTTGAAAATGAAGAGAGCTACTTTCATGGGTAAACATATAGTACCTCCTGGACAAAAAAAGAAAATTTTTTGGCGTTATAATGCTGCTGCAAAACAAATGGTTTATTCTTCATTTCATATTACAGAAGAAAATATCCCTTACTATATTGAAAGTTTGAATAAATTCAAACCAGCTGCTATTGATGGTTTTGTCTCTTCGATTTATGATATTGCTTCTTATATATTAAGAAATAATATTTCTATCAATTTTGATCTTGAAGCAGTTTTTCCTACTTCTGAAACAGTTACTTCAGAGCATAGAGAAGTTATAGAAAAAGCATTTAACACAAAAGTAAGAGATCAATATGCTTCTTCAGAAGGAGCTCCATTCGTTTGGGAATGTGAAGAAGGGAATTATCATTATGATATTACATCAGGAGTTATAGAAACTATGGAAAATTCTAATGAAATTCTTGTTACTAGTTTTACTACTTATGGAACTCCCCTTATCAGATATAAAATTGGGGATAAGATGATTTTTGAAGATGAAGATAAGAGTTGTGGTTGTGGTTTTAATACTCCTTTAGTTAAATCGATAGAGGGTAGAGTAGTTGATTTTTTGTATACAACTGAAGGTGCTAAAGTTAATCTTGGCAATATAGCAAACATCTTTAAAAATATGCCTAATATTATTGTTAAATCTCAATTAATTCAGGATTCTTTAAATCATATGTTAGTCAAATTAGTTTTAGAAGAAGAATTCACAGATAACTATAGGCAAATGTTAATTGATGAAATTAGACATAAATTTGGAAGTGATATGCAGATTGATTTTAAAATAGTTGATAGAATTAAAAGAGAAAAAAGTGGAAAATATAAATTAGTAAAGAATAAAGTTGCGCAGGAGGATTTAAATGCTCAATAAACCTGTTAGAGTTTTACATATAGTAAGTGTTATGGATCATGGAGGTATAGAGAATTTATTAATGAATATTTATCGTAATATGGATAAAGAAAAGGTTCAATTTGATTTTTTAGTAACGAGAAAAGATAAAGGAATATTTGATGAAGAGATTAAAAAAATGGGTGGCAAAATATATAATATTTCGCATATAAGCCAAAAAGGTTATTTTAAATACAGAAAAAAGGTAGACGAATTTTTTAAAGAAAAAAAAGATGAATATAAAATAATACACTGTCATATGAATACCTGGGCTGGTTTTTTTATTCCTATAGCTAAAAAAAATAATATTCCTATAAGAATAGCACATAGTCATACTGCAGATTATAAAGTTACTTTAAAAAATTTATTTAAATTTTTAATTAAAAAGTATCATTCTTTTTTTATTAATAATAATACAACTCACTTTTTTGCCTGCAGCAAACAGGCAGGAAAGTGGCTATTTGGAAAAAGAATTGCTGATACCAAGTTGAAAATAGTTAGAAATGCAATAAAAACTAAGAAATTTAGATATAATAAAAATTTAGCTTTAAAAAAAAGAAAACAATTAGATATAGATTCTTCAGCTTTTGTCATTGGTCATGTTGGTCGCTTTACTTATCAAAAAAACCATGAATTCTTAATAGATATTTTTAAAAAGATTTCTATCCAAGATCCTTCAGCAATTTTAATTTTAGTTGGAGCTGGGGAATTAGAAGATAAAATTAAAAGAAAAGTTAAAGAAATAAACTTACAGGATAAAGTTAAATTTTTGGGTTTGCGAAATGATGTTAATGAATTAATGATGATGTTTGATATATTTCTTTTCCCTTCGAGATATGAAGGGTTTGGAATTGTAGCATTAGAATCACAAGCTGCTGGTGCTAAAACTATTATTTCAGATGAAGTACCAGAAGAAATTAACATAACTGATTTAGTAAAAAGAATTTCTTTAGATAAATCTACAAAACATTGGGCGGATATAGTTCTGAAATTTAAAGATTATAATAATAATAGAGATTATTATAAACAAATTGTTGATGCTGGATACGATATCCAAAATACAGCGGAAGAACTTCAGAATTTCTATCTTAACCAACACAAAAAATTATATAGTTAGGTGGTATATATGACTTTATCAAATAGAGTAATAAACAAAGAAGAAAAAGTATCAATAGTAGGACTTGGTTATGTGGGTTTACCTTTAGCAGTTGCTTTTGCTGAAAAAGCAGATGTAATTGCTTTTGATATTAATCAGAAAAAGGTAGAAAAATATAAAAATGGTATAGATGTAACAAAAGAGGCAGGAGATCAGGCAGTAAAAGATTCTACTGCTTTTTTTACTGCAGATGAAAGCAAACTAAAAGAAGCTAAATTTCATATAGTTGCTGTACCAACACCAATTACTAAAGATAAAAAACCTGATCTATCAATAGTTAAATCAGCCAGTAGAAGTGTTGGTAAAAATTTAACTAAAGGTTCTATAGTAGTTTATGAATCAACAGTCTATCCAGGAGTAACAGAAGAAATCTGTATACCTATTTTAGAGGAAGAATCAGGTTTAAAATGTGGTCAAGACTTTAAAGTAGGATATTCACCAGAAAGAATAAATCCTGGAGATAAAGTACATAGGTTAAATACTATTGTTAAAGTAGTTTCAGGGATGGATCAGGAATCTTTAGATGAAATTGCTGCAGTTTACGAGATGGTAATTGATGCTGGTGTTCATAAAGCAGAGAGCATTAAAGTAGCGGAAGCAGCTAAAGTAATAGAAAATTCACAGCGAGATATAAATATTGCGTTTATGAATGAACTTTCTGTGATTTTTGATAAATTAGGTATTGATACCAAATCAGTTTTAAAAGCAGCAGGTACTAAATGGAACTTTTTAAACTTCACTCCCGGTTTAGTAGGAGGACACTGTATAGGAGTAGACCCCTATTATTTAACCTATAAAGCAGAACAGATAGGTTATCATTCTCAGATTATATTATCAGGTAGAAAAATAAATGATAATATGGGGAAGTATACAGCAGAACAGACTGTCAAAAAAATGATCAACGCTAATAAACAGATAAAAGGTTCAAAAGTAGCTATCTTTGGTATAACCTTTAAAGAAAACTGTCCGGATGTTAGAAATACTAAAGTAGTTGATGTAATAAAGGAATTAAAAGAATATGGGGTAGAAGTAGAAATAGTTGATACGGTAGCAGACAAAGAAGATCTTAAAGAAGTATATGATATAGAAACAATTACAAAAAATGAAGTCAAAGATGCAGATGCTGTAATATTTGCAGTTGCCCATGATGAATTTGCAGAATTTAATTTAGATAACATAAAAGACTTATATTATCAGGATGCTGAGACAGATAATGATGGTTATGTATTGATGGATGTTAAAGGATTATTTGATAAAGAAGAAGCAGAAGCTGAAAACTATATATACTGGAGGCTTTAATTAATGGGATATCGGGATTTAGAATTTGCAGATGGATCAGTATTTTTAATCACAGGTGCAGCAGGATTTATAGGGTCTAATTTAGTTGAAGCTGTACTTGATTTAGGTTATGAAGTTCGAGGAATTGATAACTTTTCTAATGGCAGAAAAGAAAATATTGAAGAGTTTATAAATAATGAAAACTTTAATTTTATTGAAGGAGATATTAGAGAATATGATACCTGTTTAAAAGCTGCAGAGGGTGTTGATTATATTTTACATCAGGCAGCATTAGGTTCTGTACCCCGATCAATGAGAGAACCTCTAATCTATGAAGATAATAATATTAAAGGGACTTCCAATATGATGGAAGCAGCCAGACAAAATAATGTTAAAAAATTTGTTTATGCTTCTTCATCTTCTGTCTATGGTGATTCTAAGGAATTACCAAAAGAAGAAGGTAAAGAAGGACAGGTTTTATCTCCTTATGCTCTAACAAAATCAGTTAAGGAAGAGTATTCTAAACTTTATACTAAAAGCTATAATTTAGAATGTATAGGTTTAAGATATTTTAATGTATTTGGCAGAAGACAGGATCCATTTTCTGAATATGCTGCTGTAATACCCAAGTTTATTAAAATCTTAAAAGATGGTAACCAGGTTGAAATCTATGGTGACGGTGAACAGTCAAGAGACTTCACCTATATAGAGAATGTAATTGAAGCTAACCTTAAAGCCTGTGCAGCAGACAGTAAAGCAGCTGGAGAAGCATTTAATATTGCTTATGGCGAAAGATTTACAATCAATCAGATTTATGATCTAATGTGTGAAAAGCTGGAAATTGAGAGAGAACCAATTTATGCTCCAGAACGACCTGGGGACATAAAGCACAGTTTGGCTAATATTTCAAAGGCAGAAGAATTATTGAACTATGATCCGGATTGGGATTTCAAATCAGGTTTTGCTGAAGCTATAGAGTGGTATAAAGAGAATATATAGCAAAGAGGTGCATTAATGTTATTAGTTACAGGAATAACAGGTCACAGCGGTAGATATTTTTTAAAAGAATTAATTAAACATAATTATCAGGAAAAAATTAAATGTATTGTTAGAGAAAGTTCGGATACATCTCTTTTGGATAATAGTGGCTTAAATATTGAAAAAATAGTTGGAGACTTAAATAATGAAGAAACAATTGCAAAAGCAATGACCGGGGTAGATAAAGTGATGCATATTTATAATATTCATCACTCTCCTGCAGTAGTTAAATATGCTTTACAAAATAAAGTCAGTAAAGTAGTACTGGTACATACTACTGGAATTTTTTCTAAATATAAAAACGCTTCCCAAGAATATGAAGAAGTTGAAGCAGAAATTAATAGTCTCTTAGAAAATAATAAAGAAAAAGAGATGAATGTTAATATATTAAGACCAACAATGATCTATGGAGATTTATGTGACAGTAATATGAGTAAATTTATTAAAATGATTGATTATCTAAGGGTAATGCCTGTTATAGATAATGGCAAAAGCCTGCTGCAGCCTGTTAATGCAAGAGATTTAGGGAAAGCTTATTATAAAGTCTTAACTACATCTGAAAAAGTAACTAAAAATAAGTCATATGTCTTATCTGGAGATCAGCCAATAAAAATGATGGAAGTTTTTAAACTAATATCAGATGGACTCGGTAAGAAAACATATTTTTTAAGTGTACCATTAAATATCGGAGTATTAATGGCAAAACTGCTTAAACTTATTTCTTTAAATAAAATTGATTATATCGAAAGAGTTCAGAGAATGGGTGAAGATAGACATTATTCTCATGCCCAGGCAGCTGAAGATTTTGATTATCAGCCGATAAAGTTTGAAGAGGGAATAAAAATTGAAATAGATCAATATAAATAAACTTAGGAGTCTATAAATAATGAAAATACTTGTTCTTTCCAGTCATACAAAATCCTTGTTTTGGTTTCGATTAGATATGATGAAATCCTTTATTAAAAATGGTCACGAGGTTGTAGCTGTAGGATCTGAAAGTATAAATGAATGGAAAGATAAATTTAAAGAACATAATATTAAATATTTAAATATCAATGTAGATCGAAATGGAACTAATCCATTAAAAGATTTAAAAACTTTAGTTGAGTTATTTAAAATTATAAAAAAAGAAAAGCCGGAAAAGATATTTGCATATCAGGCTAAAACCGTTATTTACGGCAGTATTGCAGCCAGAATAAATGGAATAAAAGATGTTTATTCTTTAATTGCTGGTCTTGGATCTATTTTTAGAGGTGAGGGATTAAAGAATCGCTTAATTAAAACTATAATGAAATTCGAGTATAAATTAGCTTCTAACTTCAATAAAAAGCTATTTTTTCAAAATAATGATGATAGAAACTTATTTATCAAAGAAGGAATAGTTGATAAAGAAAATACTGTTATTATTAATGGTTCTGGTGTTAATACAAATGAGTTCAAACCAAAACCGTTGCCTGAAGTAAATGCTTTTTTATTTATAGGCAGGTTAATCAAAGATAAAGGTATAATTGAATATTTAGAGGCAACTAAAAAAGTGAAAGAATCATATCCTGCCACAAGATTTTTATTAGTAGGACCCTTTGATAGTAATCCATCTGCACTGAAGTCTGAAGATCTGGAGCCATATATTGCAAATGATATAATAGAGTATTTTGGGTATCGGGAAGATGTAAGACCATACATTGAGCAGAGCAGTGTATTTGTACTGCCCTCTTACCATGAGGGTACTCCTAAAACGGTTTTAGAAGCAATGGCTATGGGAAGGCCTATTATTACGACTGATGCTCCAGGTTGCAGGGAAACAGTTGATAATGGAGAAAATGGATTTTTAGTAAAGTTAAAAGATGCAGATGATTTAGCAGCAAAAATGATAACTTTAATAAATGATCCGAAGCTGCAGAAACAAATGGGTAAGAAAAGTCTGCAGATAATTAAAGAGAAATATGATGTAGAAATTGTTAATAAATCAATCATGGAAGCAATGGAATTATAAAAATTAATTTATATAATAAGACTGAGGTGGCATAAATGATAACAGCATTAATAATGGCTGGAGGAGAAGGAACTAGATTCTGGCCGTTAAGCAGAAAAGACCATCCGAAACAGTTTTTAAAGCTAAATGATGATCAAAAAACAATGCTGCAGGAGACTGTAGAAAGAATTAATGAACTTGTTCCTTTAGAACAGGTTTTTATTGCAACTAATGAAGCTTATCAAAAAGCAATCAAAAAACAGTTGGATGGTATACCAGAAGAAAACATAATAGTAGAACCAATGAAAAGAAATACCGCTGCCTGTATAGGCTTATCTTCAGTAGTTATTGAAGATAAATATCCTGGTTCAACAATGGTTGTTTTACCGGCTGATCATTTAATTAAAGATCAAAAAAGATTTGTAGATATTTTAAGAAAATCAATTATGACTGCAGCTACCGGTAAAAACTTAGTTACTATTGGTATTGAGCCAACTCACCCAGAAACAGGATATGGATATATTCACTTTGGTGATAAATTACATACTATAGATGGTGACCAGGTATTTGAAGTTAAGAACTTTACTGAAAAACCTGATTTGAGCACTGCTAAAGAGTTTTTAGAGGAAGGAACATATCTTTGGAACAGTGGGATGTTTATCTGGCAGTTAAGCAGTATTCTATCTAATATAGAGACTCATTTACCTGAAATGTATGAGTCTTTAAAAAGAATAAAAGGTGCTTTAGGAACAGATTTAGCTGAAAAAGTAATTAGAGATGAATTCGAAAATATGAAGAGTGTTTCCATTGACTATGGAATTATGGAAAAAGCAGATGATATCTTTGTTATTCCTGGTTCTTTTGGCTGGGATGATCTTGGTAGCTGGCCTGCCTTAGAAAGAATTAAAAAGGTGGATGATGATGGTAATATCGTTATAGGTAAGCATTATGGTATAGATACTACTAATTCTATTATTCACAGTCCTAATAAAGTAGTAACAACTATTGGACTTGATGATGTAGTGATAGTTGATACAGAAGATGCTATTTTAATCTGTGATAAAAAGCGAGCTCAAGAAGTTAAAGAGATTAGAAATATTTTGGCCGATGATGGTTTGGAGGATTGTTTATAAAGTAAAACGTGATTGTGTCTTGCATCACTCGATATATGGATAAATTTGTCGAATTGAATATTAAATGCAGTTATCATTACACTACTACTCTCACCAGAAAAATTTAGGTGGGAGTTTTTTGTTTATCTGGAGTAAGTTGATTGCTTTCATAAATTTTAACTGCGGAGTCTGCGGGGAGGTTCCGGCAAAGAAGCCGGTCATTTTTTTAGCTTGTGCTAGAAAAAGTGCCAGCAGCAGAAACCGCTGCTTTGCTAAGCAAAAAATGTACCACCTGCTAATTGAATTGTGTACCAGTTGGCAGTGATAAATAAGATTTTACTGGTTTTACTAAAATTTGTAATTGTGTTTACTGCAATAATAGGGAATTTCAGTTTGCAACTTTCTGCATTGTTACTTTGTAATTCCCAATAATTTTTAAATAACACATTATGGAGGAAGTTATAGTGAAAAAAAGTTGAGATATTAAAAAATAAAGGGGAATATAACTAGTTATTGAATATATTACTATGGAAATTAATATTTTCAAAAAGGAGTTTTTTTTATGGAGCTATCCTCAACAATAAATATTGTTATAGGTATAAGTAAGGGAATTTTAGCTTTTAAAGATAAAAATGATATGGGAGTTGCTTCAGCAATTTGGGAAACTTTTACTGAAGCAGTAGGATTTAAAGATAATAAGGATGAGCTTGAAGATTTATTTAGAGAAGCGATTTCTGAGACAATTGAAGAAGAAAAGAAAATACTTGAACAATATACTTCTCAGGATGGGGAAGTTGGGCTAGAAGTTGAAGATTTTATAGGTGCAATCAAAAGATCTGATGTTTCTTTTGCTAATAATGAATTATTAAAAATGAATGAAGAAGAATTCACAGATAATTTAGTTAACCATTTGCAAAAACATTTTTGGATTGGTGGAAATAATTTAACTAGAGATGATGTCGAGTCAATTTGTTGTAATCTTTTATGTCATTTTAGAAATAAGTTGCAAAAAAAGATTAAGGATAATGAACATAGATTTAATGATTTAATAATTGATTATTTAGAAGAAAATGTCGAAATTACAATGAAAACAAAAGAAGAATTAAATGCTTTCATAGAAGATTATAATTTAGATATGCCGCAAGTTATTAATAAGTTAGATTTATTGATTGAAAAAGTAGAAAAATTGGAGAATGAAAATAAGCTAACTTTTGACGAATTATTAGAAAAAATTTATAGAGAACATGAAACTGATGATTACGATAATTCTGAAATAAGGGGTTTATTTTTAGGAAAATTAACAGAAATATTAGAGAGAATTGATCAACAGGGAGAAAAGGAATTTCAGCTTTTAATTAATGCAATATTATTACCTTTTCCACCACCTTATAAAAAAATGAGAGAAATAAATTATTATGAGAAATATGATTACATAAAAAGAATTATTTTTACTCTGACTTTAATTTCAATTAAATTTCCTAATTTAAAGCTAAAACATGAAATTGGTTATCCTCTCAAAATTACTGAAAAGCATAGTATTTGCTATTTATATACAAAAGATAAAAAAAGGGTTGATAAGGCTATTATTGATTTTTTTACATATGAGAACTCTAAATTTTCTGATTTAAGTTCTATTAGTAAATATTTAGTTGGTAATTCAGCTGTTTTTTGTGAGAATAAACCATATGGCTATGAATTAGATTTAAATTCAGTTATTAATTGTATAGGTGAAGTTCCTTCAGCTGAGGGAAAAGAATATTCTGAGCTTGATTTATATGCAGATCAGTCTGTTATAACTCATTGTGGTAATTGCTTTATGCTCGAGATAAAACTTGATGAGACTAAAGATGATTTAATTAAAAGATTAAATAAGCTGCTGGAGGTTAAATAAATGTTAGAAAATATTTTGAAAAGTTATTATGATTTAAAAAAACACAAAAGTGATGATTTGGAATATTTTGATTCTTATTTTACAGATCTAGAAGAGAAAAAATATTTATTTGTTTATAGTATATTTAATTCTTTTAAAGAGTTGGAAGAGAATTGGGAGGATTATCAAAACGAGGACATTGCACTATATTTACAAAATGAACTATATAAAGGTATGGATTTACGCTGGGATATTTATTATTTATTATTTTATAAATCACAATCTGAAATAAATCAATCAAAAATATATGATATTGAAAGAAATAAATATATATGTCGTAAGTTAGTTATTCCAATGGGAAATGAAAAAGAGCTTATAAATAATTTGAATCTTAAACTTCCAATTAGTAAAAATTTCTACAATTTATCGCAATCAACAAAATCATTTAGCGAAAAAGATTTTTATGAAAAGTTAATTAAAAAAATGGGGATTAAAAATTCAAAGCTTTCTAAAAATGAAATATTTAATCCTTTAGAGAATAAAGATGAAATTAGAAAACTTGCTTTTGAGGAGAGTGACACCCTATAATGGAGGATTTGCAAATTTTAAAAGTTGAGATTGATCATTTCCGAGGTTTTCGAGAGCCGCGGGTATTTAAACTAGAAGAGGGTACAGATCTAACAATTTTATCAGGATCAAATGGATTTGGTAAAACTTCTTTTTATGACGCTTTAGAGTGGGGGTTTACCGGGAAATTATTTCGTTATGAAGATCCCAACGAAGAGAAAACAAAAACACATTTTATAAATCATAAGTTTGGAGCAGGTGAAAAAGTTGAAAAAGCTGCTGAAGTTAAAATATATTTTGGAAATAAGCAAGAAAAATATGTATTAAAAAGACAGGCAGATAATTATAAAAATAAAGGTAGTGATTATGGAAATTATAGAAGTGTTGTATCTTTGAAGAGAAAAGATGGTCAGGAATATTTTGAAGATGATGCAATGGAAAAACTGAATGAAATTATTTTAAGGGAGGAGTGGCAGGGTAGAATCAATTTTGCTGATATATTTAGTGATTATCATCTTTTAACCCAGGATAAACTAAATTATTTTGTAAGTAATTTAAAAGGTCCCAGGCGTTGGGAACAAATATCTAATCTGATTGGTACTCATCGTTTTCTAAATCATCAAAATGACTATCAAAAGTTATTAAATGAAATAAATTCTGACTTAGAGGTTGTTGATAATGAATATGATGATTTAATTAGTGAGAGAAAAACTTATAGTGAATTAATTGATGAACAAAAAGAACAGGAAACAGATAATAGTATTAATTTAAATGAATATTTTAAAGTGGTAAAAAATAATTTGAAAGAAATATCTAAAAAAGTTTCTTTAGAGTATAATATTCCTGACTTTAATGCTTCAAACGATCTTGGTTTTGTTAAGGATATAAAAGAAGAAATTATTAATTTTAAATCATCAGTTAAAGAAAAAGAAAATAATGCAAAAAGAAGATTAGAAAACTTAAATGAACTAAAAGTTGACTCCGCTGATTACTTAAAAAAGATTAATGAATTTGAAGAATTGAAAAAATTAGTACCTTTATTGGAAGAAAAAAGAGATCTTCAATATATCAAAAATAATTTACCTGAATATCAAGATCTTTCAAAAAGAATTGAAAAATTGAAAATAGAGAAATTAGGGAACAAAAATGATTGTAGTGAACTTGAAGAAAAAAAATCAGAAATAAAAAAAGATATAGCTAACTTAAAAGAAGCCGTTCTTTTTATTATAAATAGATTAAATGAAGAAAATAAATTAAGCCAGCAGATATCTAAATTAATAATATTCTTAAAGTCAAGAAAACTGCCAGATTATCAAATAGATAAAGATTTATTTGGGGAATTGGAAAATATAAAAAAAGAAATATCATCTAAAGAAAAAAAATTAGTGAGAAAAAAAGAAAATTTGTCAAATTTAGAAAGTGAATTATCTAAAGAAAATGCTTTGAATGATAACTTGCATCAGTTATTGACGGATAGTTTATCATTTCTTAATGGTCGGGATATAGAAGACGATCAAGAAGTAGGTTGTCCTGTTTGTGATAGCCAATTTAAGTATAAAAAAATTATTAGCAAAATAAATGATAAACTAAATTCAGGAAATGAGGCAGTGACAAAATTAAGGGCAGATATTCAAGAGTTAACTGATAAAATTAATGAAGAAGAGGAAGATGTGAAATTTTTAGAAGCTAATACCTTAAATCTGTTTAAAGACTTATTATCCGATATAGAAAAAGAAATTGATGCGAAAAACAGTCAGGCTGAGAAAATTACAAATAAAATAAATAGAAAAATCTCTAATAATAATGAGATTGATGAAAAAATTAAAGCTCTTGATCAGATGAACAAAAAGATAAGTGACTTAATTTCCAAATATAAACTAGAAGATAACAATATTCATAAAAATCTAAGTATAAGATTAAAAAAGTTAAATGAAAAAATTGATAATATTTCTATAAATACAGATAAAAATGATATTGAAAAGTTAAAAAACAATATCAATAATTTGGAAAAAAATATTGTGATTTTAAAAAACAAATTTGATAAGAATAATTTTGATACAGATAATTTGCAGAAAAATATTAAAGAAGATATTAAATATACTGATGCGAATCTTAATTTTATAGAACAGGGATTAAATCAAATTGAAAATATGTTAAGCAAAATAGATTATAAAGAAAAAGAATTAAATAGTAATGAGATAAAGCAGAAATTAGAAACCACAGAAAAGAAAATAGCTGAAGTAGAAGAACAAAAGAAGAATTTAAATCAAACTATTGCTTGGGTTAATAAACTCAAGAATTCAATAAGTTCAGTTGTTGCAGATATGAACAATGAAATTTTAACTAATCAGGAAGAATTAATTAATAAAATTTTTAAGAGAATATACCCTCATCCGTTTTTTAGAAAAATAAATTTACGTACTGATGAAAATAGTAAGGGAAATAAAACTATAGCAATAGAATGTTGGGACTCTTCGGGTTATATATCAGTTAATCCTGCTTTTACTTTTAGTGCTGCTCAGGTTAATATTGTAGCCATAAGTATTTTTCTTGCTATGGCCTTAAAACAGCAATGTACAAGGTTAAATACTATTTTACTGGATGATCCAATTCAGAGTATGGATGATCTAAATATTATTTCATTCATTGATGTTTTGAGGAGCTGCAGTAGTGAGGATGATGGTCTTAATAAGCAAATAATTTTATCAACACATGAAGATAAATTTTACCGTTTAATGATGAAAAAATTTAGATTTTTATCTGCTACAGGATTTTATTTTTATTCTTATGATGAAAATGGTCCTAAAATCAAAAATGTTGATTTTTCTTAATTAGAATTAGAACTTTTATATTTATTAATGTTAAAAATGATTTGGTTTTCAAAAGTTGAAATTCACCAGATATTAATTGAAGATGTATAATATCGCATTTAATAAATATAAATTCATTGAATTTAAAAGATATTTTTATTATAAACCAAATATTTAACTTTGACTACTGGGATTAACAAGTATCTGCCATGATTTTTATCTGCAATAATAGGGGATTTTAGTTTGCAAATTTCGATAATACGTCTTTACATTTTATAATTGAGTTATTTTCTAAAAAAATAATTTGATTAACAGCAGTTTATTTTGCCTCTTATAATTTAAAGTTGTATAATAGATAGAGAAAAAGATAAATCTAATGGGGGCTTAGTTTATGAAAGATAATTTATGGATTGAAGAACTTGATAATATTGAACCGAATGATAACTATAAAAAATTATTATCAAATTTAACAAAAAATGAACTGAATGAGATGAGAAAGCTCTGGAATTTTCATGGTATAAGTCAGCTTAATAAAGCTGAACTTACTCAAGAACTTAGCAAAAGAATTGCTGCTAATTTGGAGTCTTGGATTTTATACCTAGGTTCAGAACAGATTGAGTTTCTGAAAGAAACAATTTTTCAGTGTGAAAGTTATTCTGGGGCCTACATTGAGCTTAATGAAATTAGCTACCATATAGCGGAATATTTTCAGGCAAGGGGTGTTATCTTTTTAGGTCAGCATCAGGAGACTGCTCTTTTTTTCATCCCAGAAGAATTGAGAATTAAAATTAAATCTATTTTAAACAAAGAAAGTGTTAAAAAACAGATCAGTCTAAATGATAATTATATAAAATATGCAGTTGGCAGTGCGGTCTTTTATGGAGTTTTAAGTCCTGAGCTTTTATATAACTGTTTGGAGAGGTATCTGGATTTAAAATGGAGAATTGATCCTTTAGATGTTGTTATAGAATATGGGGAGTATTCTTTAATTGCTTATAGTGCAGGCCCCTTTTTTATTTTAACTGCTGTAGAAGATGCTCATGAGATTCTGATTGAGAGAGAAATGCGCAGAGATCTGGATTATTATATTCCTTCAAAGAAAGAAGTGGAAAATGCATTTCAGAAAGGTCATGAAAACTGGAATCTTGCTCAGCGGAGGTTTAAAAAGAAATTGACTAAAGATTATAAGCTGACGCCAGATGAAGCCGAAATGCTTATTTTTAATTTTTCTTTGCTGATCAAGAATGACATTAGCACAGCAGAAATAATTCGTATTTTAGCAGAGGATTTTGAAATTGATGTTTTTGAAAGTAAGGATGATCTAATTCAGTTGATTAATGATTTTCATAATAATACCAGGATGTGGTTATTAAAAGGTCATACACCAGCTGAAGTATATGCTGCTGGAAGTAAATAATTGATTGTTTTTGTCGATTATTTGAAAGCCCTGCAATTATAAAGTATAATTAAGTTGATAAATATTTTCAGGAGAATAACTATCTATTACGGCAGGAGGACTATCATTGTTTTTTAAAAGGCTACTTGATCTCATATTTTCATTAATTTTAATAACTTTGTTATCACCATTTTTAATTCTAATTTCTATTTTGATCAGACTGGAGTCCAAAGGAAGCCCTATATTCGCCCAGGAGCGGGTCGGAGAGGATAGCAAACCCTTTACTATTTATAAGTTTAGAACAATGCGAATTGATACTCCAGATGTTCCTACGAACGAATTTAATGACAGAGATAAGTATATAACTAAGATGGGTAAGTTTTTGCGGGTGACCAGTCTTGATGAACTACCCCAGCTTTTTAATATTCTAAAAGGAGATATGAGTTTTGTTGGGCCAAGACCTCCACTTTTTTCTCAGTCAGAGCTGGTAGCAAATCGTAAAGAGTATGGAGTAGATAAATTTAAGCCAGGGATTACCGGCTGGGCTCAAATTAATGGTAGAGATGATATAGATGATCAGCAAAAATTTGAATATGATCTTTATTATAAGAAGAATTATTCGCTGCTGCTTGATTTTAAAATAGTTCTGATAACTTTTCTGCAGGTAATTAAACAGGAAGGTTTAATTGAGAACGGGGATTAGATTGGTTTTATAACTTAAACTAACTAATTGATTTAATTTTATCAAATTAAATATTAATTACAGCACAGATTCTCCTACTACTTTGATAATAAGTCAGTAGGAGTTTTTAAATAGCTAACTTTGTCGAATTTATTGAATTAAAGTAAAAAGTGAAATATAATGTAGATAACTATTAATAGGAGAAATTTATCTTACCGGGAGTTGAATTTTATGATTGAATATTTACTTAAACTTTACAAAAAGCCGAGATTAATTGTTATTGACCTGATTTTACTCAATCTGGCAGTACTATTTTCCTTTATCCTCCGCTTTGATGACGGTTGGATGCGCTATTTTAGAATTGAATATTTACTTGCAATAACGGTTATTTCATTTTTTGTTCTTTATTTTTCATCACTTTATAACAAGATGTGGCAGTATGCCAGTATGTCAGAGCTGTACTCTATCTTTAAAGCCACAATTATTATTAATACTCTATTTGTAATCTATATTTATTTTTTTAGAGTCGGTTTCCCGCGAAGTATTATAGCAATCAATCTAATGACAGATATCTTTTTGCTCGGTGGAATGCGCTTTGGCTTAAGATTATTAAAGGACCATTTAAACCGCAACCAGAATAAGAAGTCAAAAAGCAGAGTTTTAATCATTGGTGCCGGTGATGCTGCAGAGATGATCACCAGGGAGATTCAAAAACACCCTGAAATAGGGAAAAGAATTATCGGCCTTGTTGATGATGACCCCAATAAGCAGTCCTTAGAGATTCACGGGAAGAAAGTTTTAGGAAAAAGTGAAAAAATACCGCAGCTAATTGAGGAATATTCTGTAGATGAAGTAATCATAGCAGTTCCTTCAGCTGAAGGTAAAACAATTAAAAGATTTTATGAACTGAGCAATAAAAAAGATGTTAAGGTTGAGATTGTACCCGGAGTTTATGAAATTCTAAAAGGTGATGTTTCTCTAAATCAGATTCGGGAGGTTAAAGTAGAAGATCTCTTGCGCAGGGATCAGGTTGATTTAATTTCTGACGAAATCTCCGACTATCTAGAAGCTAAAACTATTATGGTCAGCGGTGGTGGTGGTTCAATAGGATCAGAAATCTGCCGACAGGTAGCAAAATTTGCTCCCCAAAAGATCATTATCTTTGATATCAATGAAAATAACACTTACTTTTTGGAAAGAGATCTAAAAGATAAGTATCCGGACTTAGATTTAATTTCTATTATTGGAAGTATTAGAGATAAAAATAAGCTGGAAAAAGTATTTAGAGAACATTCTCCAGATGTAGTTTTCCATGCTGCTGCTCACAAACATGTGCCCTTAATGGAGACCAGTCCGGAAGAAGCTGTTAAAAATAATATCCTGGGAACCAGAAACTTAGCCGAAACTGCAGCTGAGTCTGAAATTGATCGTTTTGTCTTGATTTCAACTGATAAGGCAGTAAACCCCACCAATGTGATGGGAGCTTCCAAAAGAGCGGCTGAGATGGTTGTGCAGACTATAAATAAGAAGTCAAAGACCAAGTTTATGGCTGTTCGTTTTGGTAATGTTTTAGGCAGTCAGGGAAGTGTGATTCCCCTGTTTAAAAACCAGATTGCCAGTGGAGGTCCGCTAACAGTTACCCATAAGGATATAACCCGCTATTTTATGACCATTCCCGAAGCCTCACAGCTTGTTATTCAGGCAGGTGCCCTGGGTAAGGGAGGAGAGGTCTTTGTGCTTGATATGGGTGAGCCGGTTAAGATTATGGAGCTAGCAGAAGACTTGATCTCACTATCAGGATTGACTCCCTATGAGGATATAGATATTGATGTAATTGGACTTCGTCCGGGAGAAAAACTTTACGAAGAGCTTTTATGTGATACAGAAGATAATATTGCCACAGAACACGAGCGGATCTTTATCAATAACTTGGAAGCTGTAGACCAGGAGTTTTTAGACAAACACCTGGAGCGACTGGCAGAACTTGCTGAAAAAGCCGCCGGCAGAGATATAGTTGCGGCTTTAGTTGATTTGGTAGATACCTATCAGCCCAGAAGAGATAATGTCAAAAAGATTGATTTTAAAAAAGATAAAAAGAGTGTTTAGTCATTTATATGCTGGAGGTTGAGTACTATTAAGATAAAAGCAGAGGATAAAAAAATTATTTTAAAAAGCTTATATTTTTTTGCTGATCTTTTTAGCATAAATATCTCTTTTTTTCTTTCCGCATTAATTTTTTATGAATTTAGTTTTCAGTATTATCTTGATAATTTAAATGGGATAATATTTGTAGCTTTAGTTTTAATAATTCTTTTAATTAATATTTTTCAATTATATAAATTAGAGAATAAAATTGGAAAAAAAGATTTATTAAGTAGAATAGCAGTAATTTTAGCCATTTTTATAATGGTAATCAGTTCTTTTAATTATTTAGTTCCATCATATAATTACAGCTGGACTTTTCTTTTTGTTTTTTATTTATTTACAATAATCTTTATCATTATTTTACGTTTGTTTATTTTTAATATAGAACAAAAAATCAATAGGGTTTTAAATATAGCAGTTGTAGGCGAAGTTGGTGAAGTTAAAAAACTTATTTCAAAAATTAAATCAAAGCCATCTGAATATAATTTAACTACAGTGGTGGTTAATAAAAGTGATAACAATTTAGCAGAAAAATTAACTGATGACATTACTATATATTTTGGCTTTAAGTGGTTGGAGCCTACAGTAGCTCGTTTAGAAGATATAGATATTTTGCTTCTGGCATATAATAATCTAAATGATAAAATGAAAGCAAGACTTTTTAACTTAAAATCCCCTTTTAAAACAAGAGTTTATATATTACCTGAAAAATATGATCCAAATTTTTTTGATCCAGAGCTTATACCTTAACGTATATTTAACGTTTATTTGTTGAAATATGAGGTAATTTATAGAAATAAATATTATTTTGGACTGTTACTCTCGCTGGAGTTATAACATTCTGGTGGGAGTTTTTTATTGCAACAAAATGCAAAAAATGTTGAGGTAGGATTTTTTAGCCTGCAATAACAGGGAATTTTAGTTTGCAACTTTCGGGAATACTACTTTGCAATTCTCGGTAATTATGTATAATTCAAATAATTTTATTGGAAAATATTTGAAATAATTATTGAAAAACTAATTGATTTGATATATAATTTAATTAGTCATTAATTCAAAGATCTAAGGAGATGATATATATGGCTACAAGTTCTTTAGAAAAAGATAAGTTTATAGTGACAGATCCAGAGATGATAGAAAAAATCAATAAAGAGCTTTCTCGCGAAAAAAGTGGAGCTGAATTAAATAAAAAAAGAGATGACTTTGAACAAACTATGAAAGAGCTGAAAAGGGGTAAGGAATTATTAAAACAACTATAATTCCTTTAAGTGAATTTATAGAAACAGCTGAAGCTCAAGATAAGCTTTCTTTAATGAAAAAGGCTGTTTCTAGTTTTTCCTGCGAGAAAAATCTTGATGTTGAAAAATTTATAAGAGAAGATGCTATTAATCGAGAAAAAAGAGATTTAACAAGAACCTATTTAATTATTGATCAAAATGAATTTGAAATTAACAATCAAATTGATATTGTTGCCTATTTTTCTATTGCTTTAAAAACATTAATTATACCACAAACTTTATCTAATTCTAAGATAAAAAAAATAGATGGATTTTCTAAAGATGCTAAAGAAAGTATAGTTTATCTCATAGGTCAACTTGCTAGAGATGATAATTATAGTAGTGAGGCTATTAGGGGAGCAGATATTTTAGCCAGGGCATTAAATATAATTTCAGATATAAAAGATAAAATTGGTGGCAAGGTAGTACTGGTTGAGTGTGAGGATAAGAAGAAAATAATTGACTTTTATTTAGAAAATGAATTCGAAAGGCTTCCGGAGCATAGTGAAAATGAATTAATTAATGAAATTAAAGAAATTATTGAATTAAGGGAGGAAATAACTTCTCCTATTATAAATGCTATTAACGAAATTATTGCTATTCATGATGAAAAAAGAATAAATGATTATGCTAAATTTATAAAATTTATTTAATTTCTAATGATTTAGTCATCACTCTCACTGGATCTCTAAAATCTGGTGGGAGTTTTTTATTTCACCATAATAAAGAGTATTAATTGTTGAGTTAAATTTTTAAAACCTGCAATAATAGGGAATTTTAGTTTGCAACTTTCGGGAATACTGCTTTGCAATTCCCGGTAATTTTAGTATACAACAAATACTAGTTTTTAAGATATTAATGGAACGCAGAAATTGGATGTTTGATTTAGTCGAGAAGGAGGGTGACTGATTATGGTAATTGCTAAGCATAAAAATGAGCTTTTAGTTGTTTGGAAGGATCCAGATACCAGAGAAAGAATTGTAATCGGTAGATTATGGAAAAAAGATGGGTTTTTCCACTTTAAATATATTAGAGAAGACGAAAATGAGCATGGGAGTATTGAATATGCAATTAAGATGGGATATAAACCGATTAAGATTTTTGAAGATATTGATCAAAAATATACTTCTGAAAAATTATTTGCTCCATTCCTTAATAGGTTAAATGGTAAAGATAGAAAAAATAAGCCATTTGAGGCCCTGAAAAGAACTGGAGGTAGATTGAATACAGATACATTAGAATTCATGGCACTTATTGATGAAGAGAAGAAATGTGGAACAGTAAAATTCAACATTGCAGGTTGGAGACATTATGATGGGGATAAAGCTTTAGAAAATTTAGCATCTGGACAGGAACTTCATTTAGAAATTGAAGAGGATAATATTTACGATATGCATGCAATTGAAATCTGGACTAAAGATAAAGAGTACAAACTTGGTTATGTTCCAGCTGTTTACAGTAGGTATATTGATAAGCTAGTAGAAGAGGGAGAATATGACGCTGTAATTAATGAGGTTAATCCAAAGTCTGGCCCCTATCAAATTTTAGAAATTAGATTTAGAGGTGAGATGGTTAACCCCAAGGTGGAAGAAACCAAATTTTCTATTGCTTAGGCAATATCAAAATATAATATGGATTAACTTAATGCCGTTACTTTTATTTGTAGCGGTTATTTTTTTTGAACTAAAAAAAGTTTGTTATTTATCAAATTAATCCAGTAATATAATCTGTATTTTTTATAATTTTTTTAGAAATAATCAATATTAATCTCACTTGCATATGCTAAACGAAAATTGTACCATCTAATACAAACAGCATTCCAAACTTAATAATAAAGAAATAAATGAGTTGAGAGAGAATATGATTAAATATCAGGGAGAAATTATTGAAGACGAAGAGGTTGCATTTTTAGCTCAATCAATTTCCAGCAGATCTCTCCTGCAGAAAGAAGTAAAGAATTTAAATATAGCTGCTAAAATATCTGATAATGAGTTCAGTACTAATCTTGATCAGGTAATGGAGAGTCTGGAAAAAAGAGAAGAACAAAAATATGAAATGAAAAATAAAGAAATTGATCAAAAGGCTGAGTTGCTGCTGCAGGAGAAGGAAAAAAGAATCCGCCTGCTTAAAGACAGGTTAAAAAAGATTGGAGAAGAGCTGGAGGATTAAATTTTGGGTTTTTTTATATTGAGCTATTCGAGTAGAATTTATAAAACTTATATTTCATAAATTTTTATAGTAAAATATTGAGAATATTTTCTTGAATAAAACGAACAATTGTATTATAATTGTAAATAGATAGATTAATGAAATATTTAATAATCTAATTTTTATTCTCCCTTCAATCAACCAAATATTCCAGTCATTCCAATAGAGAATCTATCAAATAAATAATGAGGGTGATTAGAAATGAAAAAAGATGCTCACTTCTATGCTCTGCTTGCCACAGCCCGTTCTGTTGGAATTGAAAAAGAAACTGCCCATAAAATAGCTTATGCTTCCCAGTTTGTTGATGATGCAAAAGTTAATAAGATAACTCTCGCTAATGATAATCCTAAAGCTATACTTTCAGGACTTAAAAAAGACTGTGGCGACTCTGAAAAGATTATTAATGCTGCTACCTGTCATGATTATTTTATAGTTAATACTTTTAATTATGGTGCTATGATTAATAATACTACAGCTTTTCACTTTGTTCCCGGCTGTGATGGAGAAAGTTTTGTTAAAAAGATGCGCTGCAAAAAAGAGTCACCAATTATTTTGGATATACTTAACGCAGCTTTAAAAGAAGGGGACCCTATAAAACTGGGGATTACTCTTCATGCTTATGCAGATACTTTTTCTCATCAGGGTTTCTCGGGTATTTTAAGTAAGGTTAATGATGTAGAAGAACTTGCTACTTCCAATAAAATTGAAGAAGATGTTGGACTTAAAGGTTTTGCAAACAAATTATTTGATCAGGTTAAATATGAAACTAAAGATTCATATCTCCCTGCTTATGGTCACGGTCAGGTATTTAGTTATCCTGATATGCCATATTTGGACTGGAAATATTGTTTTGATAGTTCCAATGACTTTTCTGAAGAATATAAAACAACGAGAATCAGCAATAAAGAAAGATTTACTGAAGCGTTTGAAGAGATTAAAAAGCATTTAAAAACATTTTTAGATAAAAATCCAGAATATAAAGATGATTCTGTTGCTGAAGTAAATGAAAATAAGTTTTTTAGTAACTTAGTATTAAAAGAAAAAACGGATGCTCGCATTCAAAACTGGAAAGAATTTATGATAGATGAAGAACTTTTTGAAGAAAATGATGAGTTTTTAGATTATGATGAGAATCTCTGGCTTGAGGAAGCTTTTCAGTATTTTATTTCAGAAGATTTTAATGACAGAATCGTAAAAGAAGTTTATTTAGAAGATGATTTTCTGGATTCCAACTGGTATAAATATTATCAGGGAACTCAGTGGTATAAAAGATTATTTTTTGAATCTGCTTTAGATAATGATCTTGTTATTCCTAATGATTATGTTGATATTGCTGAAATTATTAGAGAAGAGAGATAAGAATAGGGAGGTACTATGACAGTGAATTATAAGACAAAAGGAAATATTCCTAGTTTAGAACTTGATGAGCAAAGAAATTTTCATTTTTTGATAAATCCAATAGATCGTTGTTCAGTAAAAATTGATGGGAATACTTTTATAGCGTTTTATAAAGCTAATGAAGAAAACCCAAAATGCAAAAAATCATATTTAGTGGATAGTTCAGTTAGGATTAAGATTCCCACTATTAATTTTCTTTGTGACACTTCTGAATTAAAAAACTTAGTAAAAATTGCGTTTGAACAAAATAAAGCAGTGGAAATAGAGATTGAAATAACCTGCAAGAACAACAATTCAGTCAATAATAATGATCAAAGAACAGCTGAAGAGCAGAAATCTTTTGCTAATAACTGCTGCGAAATGGTACTCAAAAAAATCAAGGTTCTAAGTGGTTTTTAATGAATAAGGAAAGCTATAATCCTATTTGGCCAGAAACTCTTATTTTTTTAGGCGCGGGAGCTACAGCATCTATAGGAATGCCTACAACTGGAAAAATTGCAGAATTATTATATAAACTAAGCAGTTCGGATGGCAATCTAGCTTCTAGAGTAGAATCAGTGTTTAAAGATAAGACCTTTCAAAAAGAAATAGGTGATTTTTTTGAGCAGTTAAATGATATTGAAAATAATAATCAAACAGGTAAGTATAGCAAAAATTTAAGAAATAATTACAGTTGGGCCACCCTGAAATCTTTAATTTCAATTTGTCCCGGTGAGAGTGAAAAAGATTTTAAACTTCTAGATTTATTTAATATTATTGATCTGCATTTAAACAATGGGCAGGGTTTCCATACGCCTAATGCTGAAGGTGAAAAAGTATTTATCGACTTAAATAGTCTTAGAAAGGCTAGAAATACTCTTAAGCTATTGATCAATTTAATATTTGCTTATAAATATCAGCTAGCGCTAAAAAATAACAGAAATACGATAGATAAATATGCTCAATTTGCTGATATTCTTGCTGAAATGATGCTGGATGAAGGGGAATATTTTAGCAGCCAAAATTATAGTTTAGATAAAAGAAAATTTGGTTGTATAATTAATGTTGTGAAGAAAAAAATGTAAATCTAAAAATATCTAAATAAAAAAGGCATTTGCCTGGCTCCGTTGAATTAAATAGTTAC
>NZ_QPJF01000021.1:16763-71432 GCF_003337665.1 Halanaerobium sp. ST460_2HS_T2 | reverse complement strand
CATTTCCTTATTCAATTTTTTTAAATCTAAAAATTGAACTAAACCCATCACTTACAGTTTTTCACTATTTTCTTTGCCTATTTTGCAAACACCTAAAATTAAGTTTTAATTAATTCAATTTTACGACCATCTTTTTTTTGTAAAGTTTTTTTGAATTCAACAAATGAAAATTCCTTAAGCACCAGCTGCTGGTAAGCTTTAATTTCCTTAAGATAATGACTGTCAGAATTCTGCATAAACTGCAGATTTTTTATAAAAGGAAATTTATTTAAAAAAAATTCTGGATTAGTATTTTTGGATATTTCTACAGTACTCAACTCAAGTGTAGGTGGGATAAATCCAAGCTGAGAAACAATACTATTTTTTCGATCCAGATGAGAAGGTACAACAAGACCTCCCAACTCACAAACCATATTTAGACATTTTTCCAGATTCAAATCAACTGCAGCTGCAAGTAATCTGTTTACCTTACTCTGAAATTGATCATTATAATCACATTTTATTTGAGGTCCAAAAAAGTCCTCATCATTTGCCTGATTAGGTAGACTATCATAGACAATCTGCTGCCACTCAAAAAGTTTCATAAGATCTGGAAAATAACAAAGAATGTGAATTTCTTCTTTTGTCTCAACCTCCATTGCAGGAATGAAATTCAAATTATGATTTTCACAATGATACTTAAATACTTCTACATTTTCGGCACTATTATGGTCTGTTAAAGCCACAACTTCAATTCCTTCTGATTTTGCTTTTTTAACTATCTCCAGTGGAGTCATTAATAAATCTCCACAGGGTGAAAGTACAGAATGAAGATGAAGATCAGCTTTTAATCTCTGCATTTAAATATTACTTTCGTAAAGACTGCAGGCCAGATCATAACTTTTTTTCCCTGTTTTTAAAAGATTAACTCCCTTTTGACAGGCTTTTTGTATTGCATTTTCTTCATAATCGAAATCCTCCACCAGTATAACTGCTGATAGCTCAACCAGAAGAGCTACTGCCACCACATTCTGATGTCCCTGCACTGTCAGCCAGAGATTTCCTTTTTCTGCACGAGCCATTACATTACTCAATAAATCACCAATATAAGCTCCATCAATTTCTTTTTGTAAGTCCGGGCCAGCAATTACTTCCAAATCAAATTGATCTACAAGTTCTTTAACTGTCATCTGATTCCTCCTTTTGAGATGCCATAACAGGCGGAAGTTCGTGTGCCAGAATCGAAAGATCATCTGCAAGTTTACCAAGCTGTTTCCGCAGCATAAAAATACAATCTGCTCTGCTGGCACGACCATTAACTACATCTTCCGCAAAAGTCTTACAATCTGGAGCTCCACAGGCTGCACAATCTAAGCCAGGCAAAATATCAATTTCTTTCTGCAGCTGTTCAAGCTTCTGCATAGCCTTTTTAAAATCACTGTCCAGTTTGGAAACATTATCAGCAGTAATACTTTCGGAAAGTGCAAAATTATAAAACTGATCATCATCTTTCTCAAAGTCTAAATTATGTGCTTGAGTAATTTCCCTGATTTTTTTAATTCTTTCTTCCAAATTAAACTGAGCCTGAAATGGATTAATTACATTTAAAACTCCACCAATACATCCATTTGTGCAGGAAGTAAGTTCAAAATACCTAATTGCATCAGGTATATTATTTCTTTCAATTTCATTTAACAATTTTTTTGCCTCTTTAATCCCGGAAACACTCAGAGTATTAAGTTCCTGCCAGGATTTCAAAATACCCTCTTCTCCACCCTCACTACCCCAGATTGTCGCCAGAGTGATTACTCTTCCTGCTTCTGTTTTCAGTTCAATATCTGCAAGAGATTCATAAATCTTTTGATAAATATTTTCTACCCCAATTGCTCCACTTAAAAAACTTTCTTTCTGTCCGATAGCTCTGTTAACAGTCGTTAATTTTGCCGGACAGGGTGTTAAAAAGAAAATATCTGGATTAATATTTTTTTCTTCTTTAAACTTTCTCTCAATTCTTTCAGCAATTAATTCTACTGGAGATTTTAAAGGAATTAGCATTTCAATTAAATCAGGAAATTGAAGTTTAATCAATCTGACTATTACTGGACAGGAGGTTGATATATAACTTCCCTGATTATTATTTAGAAAATCAAGTGTTTTACGAGATAAGGCAGCTGCTGCCTCAGCAACATCAAAAACTGCTCGAAAACCTAAATTTTGTATGGCTTTTTTAATTTTTTGAGAAGATATTTCGGCCGAAAACTGACTATAGAAACTTGGTGGTATTAATAATACAGGATAATCCGAAGTCTTTACAATTTTTTCGAGCTGATCTGTTTTAGTATATTTAGCATGGTATTCGCAGGCTCTGATACACTCTGCACAATCAATACATAAATCTTCTTTAATCCAGGCTTTCCCCTGATGAACACGGATTGCTTTGGTAGGGCAGCCTTTAACACAATTAGTACAACCCTCACATTTTTCTTCTTTTAAGAGTACAGAATGCTTTCTGGTCATTATTAACCCCCTGCTGCGATTAGTTAATGCTAATTAGCTAAATTAATTATTACTTTCACATGTGTTCCAGCATCTTTTGACGATTTAACATCAATCTGATCTGCATATCGTTTAACATTAACAAGTCCCATTCCAGCTCCAAAACCCATCTCCCGAATTTCATCACTAGCTGTAGAAAAACCTGCTGTAAAAGCTTTATCAAGATCTTCAATTCCCGGGCCACTGTCATCAACCCTTATTTCAAGCTCATCTTCAGAAATCAAAGCTGTAATTTCCCCCCCAAGAGAATGGATTACAACATTCATTTCCAGTTCATAAGTAATTATTGCTGTTTTACGAACTATTTTTGATGGAACTCCCAGTTTGCGTAGAATATTTTTTAAATCACTGGAAGCTTCTCCTCCACTCTGAAAATCAAAACTATCAATTTCTTTATTCAATATCTGTTGTTTTTGCAAAGACAAAATCAACTCCCAACAAATTATTTGAAGGTTTCTATATAATTCATCTCTTCCGGTCCAATCCCATTTTTATACAAAAGACCACAGGCTTCAAATAAAGGCTTGTCTGTGGAATATAAAAATATATTTAACTGATTGGCTAAAGAAATAGTTTCTATCTGTGGCTCTTTGCCTCTAACAAAAATAATCACCTGAATCCCAATCATTTCAGCAGTGCGAACAACCTGAGGATTAGTCAAGCCAGTAAGCAAAAGAGTTTTTTCATTTGAAAAAGCCAGTACATCACTCATCAAATCTGCACCACAGGCATTTTTAACTTCTAACTCATCTTTTTCATCAGAAGCTTCAAAGATAGTTTCTGTATTAAGAAGAGACTTGACAGTTTTTAGTTTCATTTTTAACCTCCATAGTTAAATAATATCTCATTATTGCCATTTTTGCAATTTGTAAAATATTCCCACAAATGACTTATAGTGATAAAATTCACTTTAATCAATAAAAAATTACTCATCAAAAGTATATGATATTTTTTTCACACTGTCAAGAAGAAAAAACTTATCCAGGATAAGAATAATTTATAATTCAATTAAACCTAGACTTATTTCTATAGACTGGTTAACATCTTCTATTACATCCTCTCCTAAATGAGCTATATGTCTCTGCAGACGTTTTTTATCTAAAGTTCTTATCTGCTCCAGGAGAATTACCGAATCTTTATCTAGATTTGTATAATCAGCTGGAATCTCGACATGAGTTGGTAACTTAGCCTTATTAATCCGAGAAGTAATTGCAGCAACAATAACTGTTGGACTGTATTTATTACCTATATCATTTTGAATGATTAATACAGGCCGAACTCCCCCCTGCTCAGAACCAACAACTGGATTTAAGTTTGCGTAAAAAACATCACCCCTTTTTACTTTCAATTTTTTCACACTCCACCAGTCTCTGTTCATAGCATAAATATGAATAACACTCACTTGATAATCCTTCATCAGCTAACTGCTGATTAAGACCGGCCATTTTTTTATACCCATCCCGAAGATGATTGCGAACCTCTTCTTTTTTTAATTCTTTTAAATAAAACTTAACCGCCTGATTTAAAAAGCTATTTCGCTGCTGGTTATTAATTTTACAATAACGCTCAATTTCTTCTACCAGATAGACTGGAAGTTCAATATTTAGCTTTCTGCTCTCGGACAACTGACCCACCTCCACTGTTTTTAAGCTGTCTCTATTATATCATTCGGAAAATAATTATCAATCAAAGGGCTTAATTTTTAATGAAAATTAAGAAAAAAAGATGAGACTAATTAGCCCCATCCTTAAGTAGAGAAACATTTCGAATAAGATCATCATTTACTGCAGCCATTTTTTCATAGCCCTTTACCATCTCTCTGGCAATTTCTTCTTTTTCTGTCTTACTAAAATTTCTTTTGCGGCGCAGCCTCTCCACTGTTTAACCACCTCATTATAAAATGATTTTAAAACACTTTAGATAATGTAATTATACCTCAAAAATCAAATTCTGTCAATCAAAAAATCAGTCCGGATTACTGATATAACTGGATCGAGTTTAAATTTTATAGACCTGTAAAGCTATCCATTTATTTATAAATTATGGATATAAGCTATCAGGTCTATAAATCAGTAGTTAAAGCTTATAATAAAGTCCACTTTTTTTGATATATTTAAGGAGTTTTGCATATGCATCATACTCACAAATAGTACTGCTGTCACCAATAAATATCATTTTTCTTTTGGCCCGAGTTAGGGCAACATTCAGGCGGCGTAGATCTCTTAAAAAACCTATATTATTTTCCTGATTGCTTCGAACAGCAGAAAAAACTATCATTTCTTTTTCTCTACCCTGAAATGCATCTACTGTATCAATCTCAACATTTTTAAAACTATTATGCTGATTGATTAAATCAACCTGATCTTTATAAGCAGCAATCACTGCTATATCCGTTTCCGAAAGAGAAGATTTAAGGGCACGATCAAGTATATCAAGTACAATTTCTGATTCAACAGGATTATCATAAGAATTTGAGCCCTCAAATGATCTCTCATTTGCTTTCATTTCTTTAGTATCTAAAAAAACCATTGGATACTCTGTCTTAAGAGATTTTTCTGTAAAACACTGATCTTCATCAATTTTAACACCCAGATCGCTTAATTTTCGTCCGGCTACAGAATCAGCAGCTTTTAAACTATTATTATAAAAATAAATACTTGAAAAACCCATAATTTCTCTGTTCATCCGGTACTGAGTTTCCAGCATAGAACTCAGTTGGTCCGGATAAATTTCAATCAGTTTTTCAAAAAGAGAAACACTCAAGCCCTTTCTGACAGCTTCCTGATTTACTACTGTAGGAGGCAGCTGTTTATGATCACCAATTAAAATTGTTTTCTCAGCTTTTAAATAAGGAATTAATGCTGCTGGCTGTGTAGCCTGAGTAGCTTCATCAATTACACTTAAATCAAAATCTCTATTTTCAAGCAGTTCAGAACCCGCTGTAATGTTGGTAGTACAAATAACATCAGCCTGATCCAGCAGTTCTTCTACAGCTTTATTTTCAAGCTGTTCTATTTGTCTAAAATAGCTATCGATTTTTTCCTGTAGTTCCAGCCAGTTTGCCATTTCACCTATAACTTCTGGACTAATTCCTCTAACATGATGTTCTAAATCCTTTTCCGCATAATTTTTTATCTCCTGGTCAGATAAGCCTCTTCGATATTTACCACCTGGATAAATATAAGATTCCTGTCGATTGATTAAATCTGAAACCTCATCTCGCAATTTTTCGGCTTCGAGATAGTCAGGATGTTCCATAACTACTTCATCAAGAGTATGCTCTCTTAATTTTTTATTAACTCTGATTGGATGTCCGATTCTAATTACATTAAGCTCTTTTTCAGCCAGTAGCTCAAGTAGATTATCAACTGCTGTATTAGATTCTGCAGCAGCCAGCACTTTATTACCATAATCAACTGCTCTGGCAATTAACTCAACTGCTGTTACTGTTTTCCCGGTTCCCGGTGGTCCCTGAATTAAATATATATCTTCTGCTGCAAGAGCATTCTCGACCGCAGCTTTTTGCGACTGATTGAGATGTTCCAGCTCTAACTCTACTTTAGCAGCAGACTCCGCCTTTTTTCTTTCAAGTAAAATATCTCTTTTTTTCTCCTGCAGCTGATTCTCTGGATTTTTAATCTTATCAAGAGCAGTAAACATTCTCTGAAAAGTTGTATCATTAACAAACAAATCAAGCCTTACCCCTTTATTATAGATAAATTCAGGAGGATGACTCTCGAAAGCAACTGTGATTGAATAAGAAGTTTTTTCTACCACTGTTCCAGTTGGGTTATCAGGATGCAGAGGTTTGTCCAAACTAATCATTACTAGATCACCGGGAGTAATTTGAGTTTCTGCCAGTTTTTCACCTTTATATTTAGAAGTGAATTTAACCAGAGGCCGATGACCAAAAGTGGTTCCATTATCTTTTCCATGCAGTTCTAATAAAGCACGTCCCTTAGCCTGCCGCTCTCTTGCTGATAAATATTTTATTTCCAGCTTATGTCTATCTATCTCTTCCTGTCTTTCTAAATCAACTAATTCGTGAAACCGATTATAATAATTTATTATCTCCTTATCAATCAAATCATCTGGGTTTTTAGCACTTACCTGAACTTTAACTCCCCCAATTTGATTGTTGTCCATTGCTCTAATAATTTGAGGTGCTGATTCCCAATTAACCTCTACTTCAGCCTGTTTTTTATTTTTATCTATATTAATCTTACCTATATCATCACTTGCAGTCCCGGCTTCATTGATAAAAGCACCAACAATATCTCCGGGGCCAATTCTCTTATCTATTTCCGAAATTACCAAAGTTACCATAACTACACCTCCAGGTTTATCTTTTTTTATTTTCTGGATCTTTAAAAACTCTGGTTCCTACTGTGTTTTTTTGTCCCTGATATTTACCGCGATAAGGATTATCAGCTTCATTATCCATTGAGGCAAATACAAGCTGACAGATTCTGCGGTCTGATTCCAGTTTAATTGGTAGACGATTTGCATTATAAAGTTCCAGAGTTATCTGACCTTCAAAACCGGGGTCAACCCAACCCGCATTTTGAATAAAAAGACCCATTCTACCAATTGAGCTTCTGCCTTCAACAAAGGCTGTCAAATTATCAGGTAATTTGATGTATTCTTTTGTTGTGGCCAGTAAAAAAGAATGTGGGGGGATAATAATTTCTGAACCCCGCACTTCTTCGTAATTAACCTGATCATTTAATGTCATCAGTGGTAAAGAATTCTCATCTACTTTTAAAAAGTCATCTCCCAGCCTCATATCGACTGAAGCTGGTTGGATTTGCATTTCATCAATAGGATCTATAATTAATTCTTGTTTGCCTAACATTTTTTTTATTGTTTTGTCTGATAATATCATTTTCTACTCCTCTACAATATTTTATTTTAAAAACAAATACTAAACATATTTTTAAAAAACTTTTATTCTAAGCTCTGCCAGACCTGTGGCAGATTATCAATAATATCCGAAGCAATTAAAGCATAATTACTAGTTTTAGCTGCTGCAATTTCTCCAGCTCTACCGTGCAGATAAACAGCCAGTGCTGCAGCTTCAAAGCAGCTCATTTTCTGTGCTTTGAGAGCAGAAACTATACCTGTTAAAACATCACCACTGCCTGCTGTAGCCATGCCATTACAGCCACTCGTATTAATATAAGCTCTACCATCAGGAGCAGCCGTTATTGTTGCAGCTCCTTTTAAAATTAGGTTAACTCCATGCTCTTCTGCGAAATCTCGGGCAACCTCTATTCTATTATTATTGATCTCCTCAATACTAATCCCTGTCAATGCAGACATTTCACCAGGGTGAGGAGTTAAAATAAGTTCTCCTTTATATTTTTTTAACAGTTCTAGATTTTTAATTGCATTAATTGCATCGGCATCCAGAATCAGAGGCAGTTCTAATTCTTTTAAAATTTTTTCCATTAAATCAGATATTTCAGAACTTCTTCCCAGTCCCGGACCAGCAGCAAGCAAATCTACTTTTTTTGAAAATTGAAGAATTTGAGGAAATGAGTTAGCACTAACCATTCCCTTTTTTGAAACAAGTGGAATTCCAACAACCTCTTCTAACTGAACTGAAGTCTGGGCTTCAATTTCTTCTGCAGTTAAAAGGTAGACTAAGCCTGAACCACTTCTCAGGGCTGCCTTTGTACTTAAAAGTGGAGCTCCGGTCATCCCTCTAGAACCCGCGAGAACAGCCACTTTTCCGAAACTACCCTTATGCCCGTTATTTATTCGATCAGGTTTTAATCTAACTGCTTCCTGCTGCTTAAAAGCTTTAAGAGAGTCACTATTTTTTTCAATAGTTTCCGGCTGAATTCCAATACTAACTACCTTAATCTGACCACAATAATCTCTTCCGGGATATAATAGCAGTCCTCTCTTGTAGGCAGCCATTGTTACAGTATAATCAGCATTTAAAGCTTCACCAGCTATTCTTCCATTTTCACCTATCACACCTGATGGTATATCCACAGCAAGGGTTAATGGTTTTGACTGTCGTTTCTGATTAATTAGATTAATTATATTCTTAATATTACCTCTTAGTTCCCCTTTAATTCCAGTTCCCAGAAGTGCATCAATAATCAAATCACTATTTTCTATTTTACTTAAAAATTGAGCCTCTTTTAAATCACTAAAATGATAATATTTAACCTGGTTTAAACTGGCCAGTTCATAATTTTTGCTGTTAACTCCCTTTAATTTTTCAGCTTCTGTACTGAAAATAATTTCTGGCTGATAGCCCCAATTTTTTAATATTCTTGCAGCAGCCAGTCCATCACCACCATTATTACCTTTACCTACTAAAAAAGTTAACTTAAGTTCTGCTTTAGCTTTAAATTCAAATTCTTTTTTTAAAATTTCAACTGCTATTCTGGCAACTCCATAAGCAGCTGCTTCCATCAATAAGATTTCCGGATAACCTGAATCAATAGTTTCACGGTCACATTTTGCCATCATCTGGGGAGTTAAAACTTCCATTTAATCTGCTCCTTCCATAATAACCTGAGCAACACTGAAGTCTTTTTCGTGCGAAATAGAAATAAAGATTGAGCTTACATTAAGTTCCTTAGCTCTGAATTTTGTAGAGCCGGATAATTTGACTTCAGGTTTTCCTAATTCATCATTCAAAACTTCAATGTCCTGCCAGCTATTTTTTCTCATTCCTGTTCCCAGCGCTTTTAAAACTGCTTCTTTGGCAGCAAAACGTGCTGCAAAAGATGCTGCTGAATTAATTTTCTGCTGACAGTATTCAATTTCAGCCTCAGTATATATTTTTTTTAAAAATCGATCTTCATATTTTTCTATTAAGCTTTTAATTCGCTTATTTTTTACTATATCAATACCGGTTCCTAAAATCATATATTTCCTTTCTTCAAACCAAATTATTCTTAATCATTGTACTTTAATTATATTAAAATTATGAGCTAAATGCAAAAAACCGGACCTATTTATAGGCCCGGTTTGATGTCTGTTTTTGTCATATTATAATATAAACTTCAAAAAATAATCTTTTATTCTACAGTAACACTTTTTGCCAGATTTCGTGGCTGATCAATATCTTCCCCACAATTTAGAGCAGTATAATAGGCAAGCAATTGGAGTGGAATGATCGCCAGCAAACCAGCAAAATCCTTATTCAATAATGGCAGTTCGATTAAATGATCAACACTATCAGCTTCAAACTCCTGATCCTCTTCAGTAATTAAGAGGGTTTCAGCTCCGCGGGCTTTAACTTCCTTTAAATTACTAAACAGTTTTGGGAAAATATCAGCTCTACTGCCCAGAGCAACAACCGGTACATAATCTTCTATTAGAGCCAGTGTTCCATGTTTTAATTCACCAGCTGGATAGGCCTCTGCATGAATGTAAGAGATTTCCTTTAATTTTAAAGCTCCCTCAAGGGCAAGTGTATAATCTGTGTTACGTCCAATAAAAAAGATATTTTCTTTTTGAGCATATTTATCAGCAATCTGCTTAATTTTTTCTTTTGACTGTTCACTCAACTGTCTGATCATCTCAGGTAATTTAATCAAATCAGAAGTATATTTCTTTTCCGTTTCTTCTGCAATCTCCTGACGCTGCCTCATTCCATCAATTAGTAGAATATAAAAGGCTGCTACCATGTTTGTATAAGCCTTTGTAGAAGCAACTGCTATTTCTGGCCCGGCTTTTAAATAAATTACCATATCTGATTCCCGGGCAATGCTGCTGTCACGAGAATTAGTTAGAGCAAGCACCCTTGCCCCTTCTTTTTTTGCTAATCTTAAAGCTGCCAGGGTGTCAGCAGTTTCTCCTGACTGGCTAACTACAATCATTAAAGTCCGGTCATTAATGATTGGATTACGATAGCGATACTCACTTGCCACTTCAACTTCAACCGGAATTCGAAGTTTATCCTCAAGTAAATACTTGGCCAGTGCTCCCGAGTGATAGGCAGTTCCACAGGCTACAACATGAATTTTGTCATAATTATTCAGCCAATCGGATTCCAGGCCGCTTTTAGTTAAATCAATTTTTCCATCTTTTAAATTATCTTCCAGCAACCTTTTTAATGATTCAGGCTGTTCATGAATTTCTTTGAGCATAAAATGTTCATATCCCTGTTTCTCAGCCATCTCTGCATCCCAGTCAATTTTAGTCTTATTTTTATCAGTAATTACCTCACCGTTAAAAGAGTAAATACTGACCTTATCTTTTCTAATATCAGCAATTTCTCCGTCTTCCAGAATATAAAAATCATCTGTATGTTCAAGATAAGCGGGAATATCGGAAGCCAGAAAGTTTTCATTTTCGCCCAAACCAACAATTAAAGGACTATCTTTTCGCACAGCAATAATTCTATCTTTTTCTGTATAGGACATCACTGCCAGGGCAAAAGAACCCTCCAGCTTTTTAACTGCTTTAATCACAGCTTCCTTTAAATTGGTCTGCTCATAGTAGCTGGCAATCAAATGGGCAGCTACTTCTGTATCGGTCTCAGATTTAAATTGATGGCCTTTTTGGAGTAATTCTTCTTTTAACTCCCTAAAATTCTCAATAATTCCATTATGCACAATTACAATCTTCGAAAAAGAATCTGTATGAGGATGTGAATTTAAATCAGATGGTTTACCATGGGTAGCCCATCTGGTATGGCCGATTCCGGTTCCCCCAGTAAAAATTTCTTTTTCTGCACTTGATCTTAATTTATCTAATTTACCTTCCTTTTTAACAATTTTAACAGCTTCTTGTTCCTGAACAGCAATCCCAGCTGAATCATAACCTCTATATTCAAGCTTTTTCAGTCCAGAAAGCAGTATCGGAGCTGCCTTTTTTTCACCAATATAACCAACAATTCCGCACATATATTATCTTAACCTCCGTTTGTTTTTTTAATATTTAATTGTCAGCTGCTATTTATCCCCTTTGTCTCAGCAATTACCCGCTGATTTTAAGAAATAAAATTTAGGCAGAACAGCCACTGCCTGAAGGCATCCGCCGAAATTTCGATAACCTTCTTCCTCGTCCACCTGATTAAAATCCCGTTGCAATCAGGTTCTGGCGCTTTTCTCTCTCAACTTTTAAATCACCCCCCTTATTACTTTTAGCAATTTGGCAAATAAAATTGCACAAATACCAATAAAGACAAATTTAATTCTATTATAAATTACTATAAATAGCAAATTTTTAATTCAATTCTTCTCTAATTAACTCTTTTAGCCTGAACTCCCACTTATTTAAAAGCTCCTCTTCTTTACCTTCCAGCATTACTCGAATCAGCGGTTCGGTTCCAGAAGCACGAACAAAAACTCGACCTGAGCTTCCTATTTCATTTTTGGCTGCTTTAATTTCTGCAGTAATTTTGGAATTCTGTTCCCAGCCTTCTTTCTGATTTACTTCCACATTTGCCAGCAGCTGTGGCCAGTAGCTCATCACTTCTTTTAACTCAGAAAGTGACTTTTCTTTTTTCTTAATAATAGAAGCAATTTTAACTGCAGTTAAAATTCCATCACCTGTTGTATTATATTCACTAAAAATAATATGACCTGATTTTTCGCCACCAAGTTTATAGTCATTTTTCAGCATTTCTGCCAGCACGTAACGGTCTCCATTTTTGGTTATTACCAGTTCAGCTCCAACTTCAGCCAGACTCTCTTTTAAGCCCAGATTGCTGTACTTAGTGGTTACTACAGTCTTTTTATTCAATTTATTTTCGGTTATCATGTCCCTGGCAGCAACAGCCATAATATTGTCTCCTTCTACAATTTCTCCGTTTTCATCAATTAAAATTACTCGATCTGCATCACCATCATGAGCTATCCCCAGATCTGCTCCTGTCTCAATCACCTTTTCTGCTGCCAGTCCAGGAGCAGTGGAACCACAGTTAACATTAATTTCTTCGCCATTAGGATGATTATTAATTACAACAACTTCCGCACCTAGTTCCTCAAATACTGCAGGAGAGGCCTGATAAGCAGCTCCATTTGCACAGTCAATTACTACTTTTAAACCATTTAATTTTTGATTTGAGCTTTCAATTACAAAACTAATATATTCATCAATCCAGCTGTATTTTTCTTCCACAAGACCAATTTCTTTATCAATTGGATATGGTAATTCTTCTGAATGATCATTAAAAATTAATTCTTCAATCTCCAGTTCGGCCTGATCACTTAATTTGATCCCTTCTCCATCAAAAAATTTAATTCCATTGTCTGCTGTTGGATTATGAGAGGCTGAAATCATAATTCCACCTGCTACTTCTTTAGTCCTGCTTAAATAACAAACCCCGGGTGTTGGAATTATTCCTAATCTATAAACATCAATCCCAACTGAAGTCAAACCTGCCATTAATGCTGCCTCCAGCATATCACCAGACAGCCTTGTATCTTTACCGATTACCACCACCGGTTTTTCCTGCTCAGAATTTCTGCTTAAATAATAACCTCCAATTCTTCCCAGTTTAAAAGCAAGTTCCCCTTTTAATTCATGATTGGCCACCCCACGTACACCATCAGTACCAAATAACTTTTTTTCCAAAATACCCACCTCAGTTTAAATATTATCAAATAAATTTACAAACCAAAATATTGGACTAATCTTTTACTCTTCTTTCTTACTGACTTTAACCAGTATATAACCCGGATCTACTCCGAGCAATCTGGCGGAACTTGGTAATTCAATTTCAACTATTTTCATATTATCTCCCGGATCAACACTGCGTAAATCAACATAGGCTCTAATATCTGATCTGTTAATTTTAGAAAAATAAGAAACATAATCAACTCTAACTACTGCTCTTTCCACTGACATTGACTCCAGTTGATAATTTTCCGGTAAGTTCCTGACTTCAATATCCAGCAAAAAGGAAGCTGCCTGCTCTTCTCCATAATTAAAAACATTAGCCGTTTGATTATTAGCATAACCCCAGAGTAAAACTGCTATAAAAAACGCAAGAATTAATTTTTTTTGATTTTCAGTTAGAGAAAACATTTATAGATGCCTCCTCATAAAAGATTTTTCTTTAGATTTTTCAAAACTGTGAGCCAGAGTTTCTCTCAGTTCAGCTGTATCTAAATGACGGCTTAGCTGGCCATCTTCTGCAACTGAAATCACACCGGTCTCTTCGGAAACTACTATTGCAAGAGCATCAGATTCCTCTGTAATGCCAATCGCTGCTCGATGTCTTGTTCCCAAACGCGGATTAATGTCAGAACGAGTGGAAAGATTTAAAAAACAGCTTGCTGCCTGAACTGTACCATTTTCAATTATTACAGCTCCATCATGTAGAGGTGATTGATGTTGAAAAATACTGAATAATAACTGTTTACTAATTCTGGAGTCGAGTTCTATTCCTGTTTCTATATAATTTTTCAGGCCAACTCGACGTGAAATAACAATTAAAGCTCCTGTTTTTTGCTCTGACATTTCGGCTGTAGCCATTACAATTTCATTAATTTCTTTTGGCCCCCAGTTCTGCCAGAACTGTTCCTTAAGAAACCCTCCACGCCCAATTTGCTCCAGAGCTCTCCTTAATTCAGGCTGGAAAACTATTGGCAGTGCTACCATGATAATAGTCAAAAAGCTGTCTAAAAACCAATTAACAGTATTCAGCTCCAGGAGCTGAGCAAATAAAGCAACTAAAAAAATTAAGCCCAGTCCTTTAATTAACTGCACCGCTCTTGTGCCCGAGATAATATTAAGTAAATAGTAAATAATAAAAGCAATTATAAAGATGTCTAATAAACTAGTTATAACTTTCCAGGACAATTTTATCACCTCTTACTTTAAATATTCGGCAAAAGACAGCCCAAACCCTGCATATTTTTTAAAACAACACAAAAAATTAATATTTTAAAGGAATCATCAATTTTTAATAGAATTAGTAGAGAGGAGGTGATATTTTTGAAAAATAACATCTTTTCCGATCAGCGTCTTAACTACAAAGATTTTTTGATAGTTATTGCTGCCTGGTATTTAATAACCCTGAGCAGTTACTTTATTATCGAAAAAGATTTTACTTCTTTAATTTATATTAATGAAATTTTAGCTTTTGCTATTAATATCCTTTCTCATATTGTCTTTTTATTTATAATCTATAGTTATTTTAATCTGCTTTATGACTTCAGTTTTACTGACCTTGGTTTTAAATTTAGCGGAAAAAAAATTAATTTTAAATCCCTATTTATTGTCCTTATGCTTTTAACAGCTGGAGTAATTTTAATTAATCTTAGTTACAATCCTGAAGTTAAAGGAAGTTTTTTTCCTCTTCAGTTAAAAGGAGATATTTTAAAAGTTATCTATAGTGATTTACCTCTCTTAATTTTAGTTTTTATTATCCTTCTGTTTACGGCCAGTGTTGAACAATTTTTATTTAATAAAGTAATATTTTCATTATTTAATCTTTATCTACCTAGTTTTTTTGCCGTAATTTTTAGTGGTCTGTTTGCTTCAGTTCTGTTTTTAGAATTTAATCCGGGTTTTATCATGATTATTTTTCTTTCGGTAATCATAAGCAACTATCTTTATATTACAAGTGACTATAATTTATTTACTCCAATTGTTTTTTACAGCTATTTTTTAACACTTTACATAGTTTTTATTTATGGTTTCGATTTTGTGATTATTTAAATTAATTTTCTCAATAACGCAAAAGGCCGGCCAGCGGCCGACCTTTTTAATTCCATATTTAACTTACACTTACTCCCACAGCTTAAAGATTTTATTTACCTGATCAATCTTTGCTGCAATTTTTTCGTCATTATGGTTATGATATAAGTCTCCACTACACTTTTCACAATAGAGTGCACCAGACCAGTTCTGACTTCCACATACATCACATTTTACATTTTTGTTTCTCATTATTAAGCCCTCCTTATTAGTCTTATAGTATTATATGAGCTTAACTAGAGTATAGCAGCACTAATAATTGCTGTCAAGCTAATTTATAAAAAAACAAAATTTAAAATTATTTGATAATTATCATTTGCTTTAGTACGTTTTTATTAGCAGCAAAAAATTTAGAAAGTTACCAATTTATAGTCAATCAGCAGCGAAATTTCCATAATTAAAATTCACCATATAATTCTGTACCACATTCAGGACATTTATTATTTTCAAGCATATTTTTTACCTGATAAGCTTTTCTCTTAATTAACTTCTCTCCACATTTATTACAGTAAGTATCAGCAGTATTTTCTATAATTGCATTTCCTAAATAAACATGGTCCAGATGCTTTTTGGCTAAATGATAGGCTTTTTTCATTATTTCTAAATCTGTAGGAGGTTTATTTAATTTATAAGCTGGATGATACCTGCTCAAATGAAGAGGTATTTGTCTATTAATTTGAGCCAGCCATTTAAAAAGTTCTTCTATCTCGCTCAGATTATCATTTAATTCAGTAATAATTAGATTTGTTATTTCCAGATGTACTTCGTGAGCAAGTATTTCAATTGTTCTTTTTACCGGCTCTAATGACCCACCACACTCTTTTTGATAAAAATTCTGATTAAATGCTTTTAAATCAATATTTGCTGCATCTAAGAATGGAATAAGCTTTTCTAAAGGTTTTTGATTAATAAAACCATTACTAACCAGAATATTTTTCAAACCCTTCTCAGACGCAATTTTAGCTGTCTCAAGCATATATTCATAAAAAACTGTAGGTTCTGAATAGGTATAGGCAATTAAACCAATATCTTTTTTAAGAGCAGTTTCAACAATCTCGTCAGGTTTAAATTCTCTCAATTCCGGTTTCTGCTGACTAATCTGCCAGTTCTGACAGAAGGTACAGCTCATGTTACAGCCCCAGCTGCCAAGAGAAAGCACTCTTTTTTGCGGATGAAAATGATAAAGTGGTTTCTTTTCGACAGGATCAATCCCCAGAGAAGATACCTGGCCATAATTTAATGAATATAATTTTCCCTTAATATTTTTTCTAACCTGACATATTCCAGTTTTATTACTGGAAATCCGACAATTATGAGGACAGAGATCACATTTAACAATTCCTTTATCCGTCCGCTGATAAAACTGTGCCGGGTAAAGTTCAGTCATTTTCATCAAACCTGCTTACAGTAAAACGGTAAATCTCTACCTCAGCATCTTCCCTTAATCCAGCCTTTCTTTTGGCAATATTCAGCTGTTTCTCAGCTGTTTTAATCCCTTCTAAATCAGGTAATAAAAGACCTGTTTGATGACCACCTTTAACCAATATACCATATTTTTTAGGATCAAGTTCAGACTTATCTCTCACTCTTTCCGGCTCAGATAAAATATCTACAGAAATTGAAATCTCATTTAACTCCTCTTTTTTTACTTCTGGAAAACGAGGATCATTTTCAGCAGCTGTCATAGCATTACTGATAATTTCATAAGCTGCATTTTTCTGTACAGGTCTAAAAGTTCCCATACAGCCCCTTAACTTACCATTTTTCTTTAATGTTACAAATACTCCTGCTTCTTTTTTTAAAATTTCTGGCAGCTCAGTTTCTTCAAATTCCGTTTCTTTACCTGAAACAATGTATTCTTCAACTGCTCTTCTGGCTAAATCAGTAATAAACTTAGCTTCTTTCATCATAATCACTCCTCACTACTAATTAAAAATAATTTATATTGATTCTGCTTTGATAAAAATAGTTCCATAACCGACACCAAAAGGTCCTTCGTAGGAATTAACTTTAAGCTCAACCTCCAAATTATTAAGTGCTCCCAACATAGTTACAATTGGCCGCAAACCACATTCTCCAGCTTTTTCAACCAGCTTTTGATCAAAATTTAAGATAGAATCAAAATCCTTTGCTTTAAAATATTCAATCAGTTTCTCATCAAAAATGTGTGCTTCAGAATTATAGCCGGCAGGAGCTCCTTTCTTTAAACGATGTGATAGATCACCACTGGCAATGACAGCAATTTTATAATCCAGCTCAGCTGCCGTTCTTGCGATTTCCTTACCTATTTTATAAAGTTCCTGATAGGAGATAAAGCCAATAGATATTGGAAGTAAAGGTTTTTTAATCCCTGATTTTTCTAAATAATTTAAAGGTACCATAATCCCATGATCCAGTTCCTGATCAATTCCATAATTCACTAAGTCATCTTTTCTAAGTGCCTGTAATGCCAGATTTTTTTCTCCGGTATTTGCCAACAATTTTTCAGCAAAATTAGTGTCAGATTTTTCTTTAAATTTAAGCTTTGAAAAACCAAAATCTCCAAAGTCACCTTCAAGCTGATCCTTAATTATTAAGGAAGCTGTGGAACGAAAAACTGGCCCATGGGGAGTAATAAAAACAATTAAATCAAGTTCATTTTTAAATTCTGCTATTTCTGCAGCCGTCTTTTTAAAACCCTGAACAGTCTTCTCTGCCTTTTTTAACTCCCTCCCGCCAATTTCTTCGATCACAATCGGTGGATGGGGCAACAGAGCAGCACATTTAACTCCCATAAATTTCACCTCCGGTTTATAAGCATTCAACAAATACAGTTAAAGTTTAATGTTCTTTTGAAAAATTAAACTTTAGAACTAATTTCTCTATAATATATTATACAACAAATCAACTGATAAAAAAACACCTAAGACCCGAAGGCATGTTTTTTTACTTTTTTATAATCTATTTAAATATTTTATTTTAAAACTGAGCATCAAAATGAGTGACTAAAAAATTATTTTATTATAACTTGATGAATAAAAGAGCTTAGGGCAGCCGAAGAGCACGGACGCTCTGAGCTGAGCTAGAAACAGGAGGTTTCTTTGCTCAGACAGCTGTACTAAGTTCTTTTATGAGTCTTAGTTATTGTAATAATTTTTTCTGGATTGATATTTTGATGCTCAGTTTTAAAATAATTAACTAAAAGTAAGATTATAAAAAAGAAAAAAGCAGAGCCTGAGCTCTGCCTGTAATAAAATGAAAATAAATATTATCTTTTTGAGAACTGTGGACTTTTTCTCGCTTTTTTGCGACCATATTTCTTTCTCTCAACCATACGGGAGTCTCTAGTTAAGTAACCAGCTTTCTTAAGTGGTCCACGATAATCTTTGTCAACTTCAAGCAGTGCTCTAGCAATACCATGACGAACTGCTCCAGCCTGTCCTGAAAGTCCTCCACCTTTTACATTAACTAAGACATCAAAAGTTCCATCGGTATTAGTTAATTCTAAAGGTGACATAATATCTTTAATTAAAGATTTTCTATTAAAATAGTTATCAATTTCTTTGTCATTTACTAAAAACTTTCCATCTCCAGGCAGCAGGCGTACACGAGCTGTAGAAGTTTTTCTACGACCTGTACCTCTATATTGTACTTCAGAAGCCATCTATTAAATTCCTCCTTTCAGAATTAAAGTTCTAATTTTTCTGGCTGTTGAGCCTGATGTGGATGATTAGGTCCACTATATACTTTTAATTTTTTAAACATCTTTCTACCAAGTTTATTGTGTGGTAACATACCCTTAACTGCTTTTTCAATAATAAATTCAGGATCTTTGTCACGAAGTTCTTTATAAGTAACTTCTTTAATACCACCAGGATGATTTGTATGACTATAATGTTTCTTGTCATCCCACTTCTTTCCACTTAATTTAACTTTTTCCGCATTTACTACAACTACATAGTCTCCCATATCTACATGAGGAGTAAAAGTAGGTTTGTGCTTTCCTCTTATATACTGAGCAATCTCAGATGCCAGTCTACCTAAAGTTTTATCTGCAGCATCAACTACATACCAGTTGCACTCTACATTTTCGTTTTTGGCCATATATGTTGACATAAATCTATACCTCCTTAATTAAAATACTCTCTATAATTACATGAAATTATTCTCAACGGGGCTAGTTGTTGGACAGAATAATTCATAGTAATTTTAATACAATCTTCTGCTTTTGTCAAGTTAAACGAATATAAATTAACCATAAAAGACTTCTAATAAAGTTAAACCCTGAGCCGGAGCAGTAAAACCAGCATTATTTCGATCACAACTCTGCAGAATATATTTCATTTCTGACAGGCTTCTCTTACCAAGACCGGTTTCAATAAGTGTACCGGCTAAAATTCTAATCATATTATATAAAAAACCATTTCCCATAACATCAATCCAAATTTCACCATTATCAGCTGCATAAAGATCTAAAGAATAAATTTCTCTTACTGTTGATTCAACAGAAGATCCTGCAGCACAAAAAGCAGCAAAATCATGAGAGCCTACAAAAACATTGGCTGCTTTCTGCATAATTTTTATATCAAGTTTTTTATAAACATTATAAACAAAATTGCGGACAAAAACTGAATTAAAATTACTGTTTAAAATTCTATATCTATATTTTTTGCCCCGTGCATCGTAACGAGCGTGGAAATCTTCCTCCACTTTTTCAGCTTTTTTACAAATAATATCAGCAGGTAATTCACTATTTAAGGCAATAGGAATTTTATGAGGTGGTATATCTACATCCAGAAAGAAATTTGCCGTCTGACCAGCCGCATGAACCCCGGCATCTGTCCTTCCAGCACCTGTAATTCTAACCCTTTTTTTATTAATTTTAGTAAGAGCATTTTCTAACTTCTGCTGTATTGTTTGACTGGTATTTTTTTGAATCTGCCAGCCACTATAATTACTGCCATCATATTCTATTATAATTTTATAATTTTGTTTCATTTTTTATCTCACCTAATAAAATGATACAGCAACTGCCAGAATAACAATAATGATTAAAGCAATAAAATCATAATATCTAAATTCTAGTTCGTGTAATCTTGTTCTTCCTTCTCCTCCTCTATAGCATCTGGATTCCATGGCAAGAGCAAGATCATCAGCCCTTCTAAAAGCACTAATAAATAATGGTACCAGTAAAGGAATTAAACTTTTAGCTCTCTGAATTAAATTCCCAGATTCAAAATCAGCTCCTCTGGCCTGCTGAGCTTTCATAATTTTATCTGCCTCTTCCAGCAAAGTTGGAATAAACCTTAAAGCAATTGTCATCATCATGGACAGTTCGCTGGCCGGTACTCCAAATCTTTTTAAAGGTGATAAAATATACTCTATTCCATCAGTAAGCTGTAAGGGAGAAGTAGTTAAAGTTAAGAGTGAGGTAAACAGTATTAAAATAAAAATCCTACTTACCATAAAAAAACCAGTATATACTCCTTCGGATTCAATAGAAATAAATTTCCAGGACCAAAGAACTTGACCGCCTTTGGTTAAAAATATATGAATAAAAAGAGTAAACAATACCAGAATCAGAATTGGTTTTAATCCCTTGAGTACTTTTTTGATTGAGATTTTGGATAATAAGACAACTACCAGAATAAAGGCAGAAAAAAATCCAAATCCACTAAATGTATCAATTGTAAATAAAGCAATTATTAAAATAGTTGTTATTATAATTTTTATCCTGGCATCCAGAGCATGTATAATAGAATCACGAGCTATATATTGACCAATTGTTATATCTTTAAGCATATTATTTGCTCCTCAACGCTTTAATTATTTCGGCTGATGCCTCAGATATAGAAAATAAATCAGTATTTACTTTCAAACCCTTTTCATCTAAACGATGTAGAATTTCTGTGATTTGAGGAAGATCAAGAGAAAGTTTATGCAGCTCCTGTTCTCGAGAAAAAACTTCAACAGGAGTATCATCAATTACAATTTCTCCCTGATGCATTACAATAACTCTACTGGCAAGTTCAGCTATCTCTTCCATCCGATGAGAAATTAATATAACTGTCATTTCAAGCTCCTGGTAAAGATATTTTAATAGTTCTGCCAGCTGTTTTCTTCCCTGTGGATCCAGTCCTGCACTGGGTTCATCCAGAACTAATACATCTGGTTTTAAAGCCAGCACACCAGCTATAGCAACTTTACGCTGCTGACCACCGCTTAAATTAAATGGAGATCTATCCTTAAATTCCTGATAATCCAGTCCCACCAGCTCCATAACTTCTTTAACTCTGTTCTGAATCTCATCCTTATCTAAACCAAGATTTTTAGGCCCAAAAGCTATATCCTGATATACAGTTTCTTCAAATAATTGATGCTCAGGATACTGAAAAACCAAACCAACGTGACGTCTGGTTTCTTTTAGATTACTTTTTTCATTAGTAATGTTTTTTCCATTAACTTTAACAGTGCCAGAACTTGGTATAATCAGACCATTAAAAAGCTGCACTAAGGTGGATTTACCGGAACCAGTATGTCCTACTATACCAATAAATTCTCCACGACTGATTTCTAAATTAATATCAGTTAAAGCTTTAACATTATTTTCATCCTGATAGACATGGCTTACGTTATCTAATTCAATTAGCATAAAGCATCCACCAACTCGTCTATGCTCAAAATATCAGGAATTTCTATCTTTTCCCGCCGCAGATATTCAGCAACTTCAACTGCAACAGGTATATCTAAGTTTACGTCTTTTAACTGCTCAACTAATCTAAAAATGGATTTTGGACTCCCTTTATGCAAAATCTGACCCTGGTTCATAACAATAACCTTATCTGCATTTATCGCTTCCTCCATAAAGTGAGTTATATGGACAACAGTAATTCCTTTTTCTTTGTTTAAATATTGTACTGTTTCCATCACTTCTTTTCTACCCTGCGGATCAAGCATTGCAGTCGGTTCGTCAAGAACTATACAGTCAGGTTCCATGGCAATAACCCCGGCAATTGCGACTCTCTGTTTCTGCCCACCAGATAATTTATGAGGGGCAAATTTTTGAAATCCAGCCATTCCTACCATTTCAAGAGATTTATCCACTCTCTGACGAATCTCTTCGGTTGGAATCCCTAAATTTTCAGGTCCAAATGCTACATCATCTTCTACCATGGAAGCAACAAGCTGATTATCAGGATTTTGAAAAACCATCCCTACTTTTTGTCTAATCTTCCAGGTATTATCACGATTATTAGTATTTAAACCGGATACAAAAATTTCTCCTTTAGAGGGAGTTAAGAGTACATTTAATAACTTTGCCAGGGTAGATTTGCCCGAACCATTTGAACCAATAATAACAGCAAAATCACCGGCCTCTATCTGCAGGTTAATATTCTGCAGTGCCGGTCTATCACTGTTGTCATTTTGATAAAGAAAATCTACCCCATTTATTTCTATCAGGCTCATATTAACACCTACATTCAGTATTATTCTACCAGTTCAATAATTGCTTTCTTTGCTGCATCTCCTCTACGGGGATACATCTTTAAAATCCTTGTATAACCACCAGGTCTTTCTGCATACTGAGGTGCAATTTCATCAAATAATTTAGTAACTACTTCTTTATCTTTGATTTTACTCATCACTCTGCGTCTTGAGGCCAGATTATTAGTCTTAGCAGCAGTAATAAGTTTCTCAGCATAAGATCTTAATTCTTTAGCCTTAGGTAGTGTAGTTTCGATTCTTCCCTCACGAAACAGTGATGTTGCCATATTTCTAAACATCGCCTGACGATGAGAAGATCTTTTCTGTAATTTACGCTTAGCCACCTAAAATCCCTCCTTAAATTTCATTCTCTTTTAAATCTAAATCAAGTTCATCTAATTTATCTTTAATTTCCTGTAAGGATTTTTTACCCAGATTACGAACCTTCATTAGATCATCTTCAGTTTTATCAACAAGTTCTTCAACTGTGTTGATACCGGCCCGCTTTAGACAATTAGAAGAACGAACAGAAAGCTCTAATTCTTCAATTGTTGTATCTAAGATTTTATCCTTTTCTTCTTCCTCTACTTCTACCATAATTTCTACATCTTCAATTTCATCTGTCAAATTAATAAACAGTTCAAGATGCTCAACCATGATTTTAGCAGCAAGACTGATAGCATCATCAGGATGAATACTACCATTAGTATTTACTTCCAGTACCAGACGGTCAAAATCAGTTACCTGACCAACTCTGGTATTTTCGATATTAAAATTGGCTCTTTCAATAGGACTGTAAGAAGAGTCTATTGGAATTAAACCAATCACATTATCAAAAAGATCCTTGTTTTCTTCAGCGGTATGATAACCTCTACCTTTATCGACAGTTGCTTCTAAAACAAGTCTTCCATCCTCTGCTAAAGTAGCAATATGGTGATCTTTATTAACAACCTGTACATCACCTGAAGAAATAAAGTCACCAGCAGTTACTTCTCCTTCTCCTTCTGCTTCTAAGCGAATAGTTGTCTGTTCTTCTCCAGAATACTTAACAACTACCTCTTTTAGATTCAAAATTAGATCTGTCATATCTTCAACTACTCCTGGAATAGCCGAAAACTCATGCTTTACACCCTCTACTTTAACTGAAGTAAGTGCAGCTCCAGGTAGAGAAGAAAGCAAGATGCGACGCAGTGAATTACCAAGAGTAGTCCCATATCCTCTTTCTAAAGGAGAAATTTCATAACGACCATAGTTTTCATCACTTTCAAGTCTTTCCACACGTGGTTTTTCAATTTCTATCATCTTATCAGCTTACCCTCCTTAAATTAACAATTTTATGACTGAGGGTATTCATTTACCGTGAATAATACTCGACAATCAGGTGCTCTTCTACCGGATAATCGATATCTTCCCTCTCTGGTAATGCAACAACTGTACCTTCAGCTTTTTCAAGATCAGAATTAATCCATTCCTGTGTAGCAAAGTCAGCATTATATTCAAAGATTTCTTTAAAACGTTTGGACTTGCGGCTGGAATCCTTAACACTAATAACATCATCTACATCAATTTCATAGGAAGGAATGTCAACCTTGCGTCCATTAACTTTAATATGTCCGTGTAATACAAACTGTCTTGCTTCACTGCGGGAGCTTGCAAAACCCATTCTATAAACAACATTATCCAATCTTCTTTCTAATAACTGGAGGAAATTTACACCTGTAACACCAGTCTCATTTTCAGCCTTTTCGAAGTAATTACGGAACTGCTTCTCCATAATTCCATAAATTCTTCTAACTTTCTGCTTTTCTCTTAACTGAGAACCATATTCGGATACCTTCTGACGTCCCTGACCATGTTCACCTGGAACATAAGGTCTGCGATCAAAAGAACATTTATCACTATAACAGCGGGCGCCTTTTAAATATAATTTTTCACCTTCACGCCTGCATAATTTACAAACTGAACCTGTATATCTTGCCATTTTTACACCTCAACTTTCTATTATATAATTATATACGTCTTCTTTTTGGGGGTCTACATCCATTATGTGGAATAGGAGTAATATCTTTAATTAAAGTAATGTTTAAACCTGCAGACTGTAGAGTTCTAATTGCAGACTCTCTACCGGATCCAGGACCTTTAACATAGATTTCAACTTCTTTAAGACCCATTTCCTTTGCTTCTTCAGCAGCATTTTCTGCAGCCAGCTGAGCAGCAAAAGGAGTACTCTTTCTGGAACCTTTGTAACCAACTTTTCCAGCACTTGACCAGGCAATTACCTTTCCTTCTTCATCAGTAATTGAAATAATTGTGTTATTAAATGTAGATTTAATATGAGCCTGACCTTTTTCTATATTACGCTTAACCTTTTTTCTTCTACGTGATTTTTTCTTCTTATTTTTAGCCATTAATTAAATTCCCTCCTTACTTAGCTGGTTTTGATCTTGTAACACCAACAGTTTTCTTAGGTCCTTTACGTGTACGAGCATTTGTTTTAGTTCTCTGTCCACGTACTGGTAAACCTCTGCGGTGACGAAGACCACGGTAACAACCAATATCCTTTAATCTTTTGATATCAGCTCTTCTTTCTCTTCTTAATTCACCTTCAACAATATAATTTTCATCAATTTCACTTCTTAATTCTGAAATTTCAGCTTCAGTTAAATCCTTAATTCTTGTATCAGGATCAATGCCTGTGCTCTCAAGAATTTTTTGAGAAGTAGTTTTACCGATACCATAAATATATGTCAATCCAATCTCTACCCTTTTATTTCTAGGAAGATCAACACCTTCAATTCTAGCCATGATTTCACCTCCAGTATTTTTTATCCCTGACGCTGTTTATGCTTGGGATTTTCACAAATAACCATTACTTTACCATTGCGTCTGATAACCTTACATTTATCACAAATCGGCTTAACTGATGGTCTTACTTTCATTAACAATCACCCCTTGTGGTAATTTATTTCGCTTTATGTCGATAAGTAATCCGGCCACGACTCAAGTCATAGGGAGAAAGTTCTACTGTTACCTTATCACCAGGTAAGATTCGTATAAAATTCATCCTCATTTTTCCTGAAACATGTGCCAGAACTTTATGTCCGTTTTCCAATTCTACTCTAAACATTGCATTTGGCAGGGGTTCAACAACTGTACCCTGGACTTCAATAGGATCTTCTTTTGCCATAAATTATTTGACCTCCTCTTTACTGAGATAATCCTTTAAAATTAAGCGAACATCTTCACTGCGAACTCGTTTCTTCTTTTTCAAATCTCTTAAAAACTCTGCTGCAATCTGACCTGTGCTTTCTAAATGTCTGCTATTTTTATATTTTGGATTATTAAATTTCCTCTTCACACCATCGACAACTTTTATTTTTCTATTAGACTGATTACCTATCACTAGATAATAAGTATCTTTATCTCTGCCGGCAGTCGACTTTACAATTTCGCCAACTTTAAAAGCAGTATCCAAAAATATCACTCATTTCTTCACTCTCTCTTTTTAACACGCACTGTACATTATACCATAGATAAGACAGACTCTGCAATAAAAGTTAAAGTTTACTTAATATTTCAACTCCAGCTTTAGTTATTGCAATTGTATGCTCAAAATGAGCAGAAAGACTTCTATCTTTTGTTACTACAGTCCAGTCATCCTCGAGGGTCTCGACTTCATAACCACCAATGTTAACCATTGGCTCTATAGCAAGGGTCATCCCTTCTTTTAATTTTGGACCTTTACCTGCCGGCCCAAAATTAGGTATCTGTGGATCTTCATGCATATCACGACCAATTCCATGACCTACATAATCTCGAACCACAGAAAACCCATTTTCCTCAACATATTCCTGTACAGCATGAGAAATATCAAATAATCTGTTGCCGATAACTGCTTTTTCAATTCCTTTCAGAAGAGATTCTTCAGTTACTTTCAATAATTTGCTGGCATTTTCAGAAATTGAACCAACTGCATGTGTTCTGGCAGCATCACCATTAAAGCCTTCATAAAAAGTTCCAATGTCAATACTTACTATATCACCAGCTTCTAAGAAACGATGATCAGCAGGAATACCATGTACAACTTCTTCATTAATTGAAATACAAATAGAGGCTGGGAAACCCTGATATCCTTTAAAAGACGGAACTGCTCCTTTACTACGAATAAATTCGTCAGCAAGCTGATCCAGTTCAGCTGTGGATATCCCTGGTTTAATATTTTCTGCCAGATAAGCATGTGTTTCTGCTACTATCTGATTTGCTTCACGCATTATATCAATTTCACGCCTCGATTTCAAGATAATCATTATTTATTCGCCTCAATTAATTTCATTAGTCTCTGCTGTACCTTTTCGATTCCACCGGTACTCTGTACTTCATGCAGTATTCCTTTATTTTGATAGTAATCTGCAAGTTTAGCAGTTTTTTCTTTGTTAACTTCAATTCTTTTCTTAACAGTTTCTTCCTGGTCATCACTGCGCTGAATTACATCACCACCACATACATCACATACACCTTCAACTTCAGGTGGGTCATTTTTAACATGATAGGTGGCACCACAATCAACACAAACTCTGCGTCCAGCCAGTCTTTCAACTAAAATATCAATTTCAGCCTGTAAATAAATTGCTAAATCAAGCTCTCTATTCTGCTCAGCTAAAATTTTATCCAGAGCCTCTGCCTGTGCAATTGTGCGTGGAAATCCATCCAGAATAAAGCCATCTTCACAATCATCCTCTTTTAATCTTTCTTCAACAATTCCGATTGTAACTTCATCTGGCACTAATTCACCGGCATCAATAAATGATTTAGCCTTTTTACCAAGAGGTGTCTCATTTTTAATGGCCTTTCTGAAAATATCACCAGTAGCAATATGAGGAATTTCCAGAGTTTCTTCTAATTTTTTAGCCTGAGTTCCTTTGCCAACTCCGGGCAAACCCAGTAAAATCATATCCATTTTAGTTCCTCCTTTTTATTTCATGAAACCTTCATAGTGTCTCATCAGGAGATGGGATTCGATCTGTTCCATAGTTTTTAAAGCTACACCTACCATAATGATCAGCGATGTACCACCAAAACTAATTGTAACCCCAGTTAGTGGCTGCATAGCAAAAGGAAGTAATGCAACAATTGTTAAGAATATAGCTCCTGCTAGTGTAACTCTCATTAATACTCTATCTAAATAATTAATAGTTGGTCTTCCAGGACGAATTCCAGGAATAAAACCACCATATTTTTTCATATTATCTGCAACCTCTTCTGGATTAAAGGTAATTGCAGTATAGAAATAAGTAAAGAATAAAATCATTAGACCATACAGTACCATATACAGTCCTGAACCAGGACTAATAGCATTTGCAAGGCCTGTAGCCCAGTCATAAGGCAAAACCTGAGCAATAATTCCCGGGAATAAAAGTACAGATGAGGCAAAAATTACTGGAATAACTCCAGCCTGATTAATCTTCATCGGAATATGTGTACTTCTACCTCCGTAAACTCGGCGGCCCACAATTCTTTTTGAATATTGAACCGGAATTCTTCTTTCACCTTGCTGAACAAAGATAATACCAGCAATAATTATTATAGCCAGTACAGCAAAAATTAGCACATTTAAAATTGAGATTGTGCCTGCCTGTAATAACTCATATGTGTTATACATATCGGACGGGAAGCGAGAGATAATAGATGTAAAAATGATAATAGAAATACCATTACCAATTCCCTTATCTGTGATCTGCTCACCCAGCCACATTAAGAAGGCTGTTCCTGCAGTTAAACTAACAATAATTAGAGCGATATCAAAAGCTGTTGCATTAGGTACTGCTCCAAACCGTCTAATATACATTGTAATTCCTACTGCCTGAATAACAGCCAGCACAATAGTTCCGTATCTTGTATACTGTGCAATTTTTTTGCGGCCCTCATTACCCTGTTTAGAAAGTTCTTCTAATTTAGGAACAACTACAGTAAGTAGCTGCAGAATAATTGAAGCAGTAATGTAGGGCGTAATGCTCATCGCGAAAATTGTAAAGTTTTTTAAAGCACCACCTGCAAATAAATCCAAAAAGTCAAGTGCTCCACCAAAGTTTCCACCGAAAAGTCTTTCCTGAAGTAATGCAACATCTACTCCAGGAACTGGTATATGAGCTCCTAGACGATAGACAGCCATCATAGCGAGCATAAATAAAACTTTATTTCTAAGTTCTTTTACTTTAAAAACATTACCGAGAGCCTTTATCAACTTATATCACCTCTGACTTTCCGCCAGCAGCTTCTATCTTTTTTCTGGCAGAAGCAGTAAAAGCCTGTGCTTTAACATCTAAAGCAACATTAACTTCACCTTTACCAAGTATTTTAACACCGTTTTTAGCGATACCATCAATAATTCCCTTTTCTAATAAAACTTCAGGTGTTACAGTTTCATCAGCGGAAAATTTATTTAATTGATATACATTAACTTCATTAAATTCTTTTTTAAATTTATTGTTAAACCCTCTTTTGGGAAGACGTCTAAACAGAGGAGTTTGTCCACCCTCAAATGTTGGACGTACTCTTCCACCTGCACGAGAGTTCTGTCCGTTTGCACCTCTACCGGATGTATAGCCACGACCGGAGCCAGTACCACGACCAACTCTTTTGCGATCCTTTTTATATCCTGCAGCAGGTTTAAGATTATTTAATTTCATACTTACACCTCCTTGATAATTATCCAATTAATTCTTCTACAGACTTACCTCTTAATTTGGCAACTTGTTCTGCGCTTTTAAGTTCTTTAAGACCAGTAATTGTAGCATTGATCATATTAATCGGATTGGATGTTCCAAGAGATTTAGTTAAAATATCACTAATTCCTGCAAGCTCGATTACCGCACGCACAGGACCACCAGCAATAACACCAGTACCAGGAGCAGCGGGTTTCAGTAGTACTCTACCAGCACCAAAAACTCCAGTTTTCTCATGCGGAATTGTTGTATCCACAATTGGAACTTCGATTAATTCTTTTTTAGCTGCATCAATACCTTTTCTAATGGCTTCAGGCACTTCATTTGCTTTACCGATACCTGCACCAACATGGCCTTCTTTGTCCCCTACAACTACCAGGGCACTAAAGCTAAATCTACGGCCACCTTTTACAACCTTGGCAACACGATTAATGTTAACCACGCGTTCCTCAAGATCGAGTTTATCAGCGTTAATTTTACTCATTAATTTACCTCCTTATTTAAAACTTTAGCCCTTCCTCGCGGGCAGCATCAGCCAGAGCTTTAACTCGGCCGTGGTATTTATATCCACTTCTGTCGAAAACTACTGTATCTATTCCTTTCTCCAGTGCTCTACTGGCAGCTAATTCTCCTACCATTTTAGCAGCTTCCCTGTTACTTGCTACTTCAATTGAATCGCGAAGAGCTGGATCAAGAGTAGATGCAGAAGCAACAGTTTCTCCAGATAAATCATCTATAATCTGCACATACATGTGCTTTAAAGTACGGGTTACATTCATTCTTGGACGATTGGGTGTACCCACAACTTTATTTCTAATTCTCTGATGGCGCTTTTGTCTTGCTTCTCTTTTACCCATCACATTCACTCCTTTCTATTAACCAGTTTTACCGACCTTACGTCTAATATGTTCTCCAACATATTTAATTCCTTTACCTTTGTAAGGTTCTGGTTTTCTTACTTCACGAATCTTAGCTGCTGTATCACCAACACGCTGCTTATCAATACCTTTAACTGTGATATTTGTGTTTTTTTCAACTTCAAAAGAAATATCACCTTCAGCTTCTATAATTACAGGGTGTGAATATCCAACTTCAAGTTTCAGCTTATCACCTTGAACCTGAGCATTATATCCTACACCTACCATTTCTAATTTTTTCTCAAAGCCCTTGCTAACTCCCTCAACCATACCTTCGATTAAACTTCTAACCAAACCGTGCATGGAGCGAGATTCAATATCTTCGCCATTGCGTTCAACAACAACTTCATTTTCATCAACTTTGATATCAATACCAGGTTTAAAAGTTCTTTCCAATTCACCTAATGGACCCTTAACTTTAACAGTCTGGCCATCAACAGTTACTTCAACTTTCTCTGGTATTTCTATAGGTAGATCACCAATACGTGACATAAATTTCACCTCCGAAATATTTTATCTTAGAAAAGTTCTCTCAAGCAGAAGCCATCAGCCAGATCTTAGAGACAATTGTAAACACCTCTAACTTCCAACCTCTGACGCGCTCGATGCGCTAATACTAACCTGACAATACGTTTATAAATGAAAGGTTAGTGCAACTTCTAATCTCCAGTCTACCAGACGTAACAGAGAACCTCTCCACCGATACCTTTTTCTCTTGCCGCTTTATCACTCATAACACCCTGGGAAGTTGAAATCACAGCGATTCCTAAACCACCAAGAACCTGTGGCACTTCGTCCTTGCCAACATAGACTCTCAGACCAGGCTTACTGATTCTTTTAATTCCACTTATTACTTTTTCATCATTATCTCCATATTTTAAATAAACCCGAATCATATTCTGAGGTTTTCTTTCAACTAATTTTACATCATTAATGAAACCTTCATCTTTTAAAAGTTCACCAATGCTGGTTTTAACCTTAGAAGCGGGAATATCAACTCTATCTTTCCCAACACTATTAGCATTGCGAATCCGGGTCAGCATATCTGCTATTGGATCTGTTAAATTCATTTACAAACCTCCTTCCAGTTTTACCAGCTTGCTTTTTTAACTCCAGGAATTTCGCCTTTATGGGCTAATTCTCGGAAACAAATTCTGCATAAATCAAATTTTCTCATATATCCACGTGAACGTCCACATCTACTGCAGCGATTCACTTTACGTGTTTCATATTTAGGCTCTTTATTGGCCTTTTCAATTAAAGCTTTACGTGCCAAACTAAACCCTCCTTCAATTTATAGGTCTTTACTTCTTATATGGCATTCCCATCAATGATAATAATTCAAATGCTTCTTCGTCCGTTTCAGCAGAAGTCACAATGGTAATTTCCATACCATGAACATTATCAACATCATCGATATTAATTTCTGGGAAAACAGTGTGTTCGCTTATTCCTAAGCTGTAATTACCGCGACCGTCAAATGATTTAGGAGATACACCTCTAAAATCTCGGATACGTGGCATTGTAATGTTAACCAATTTATATAAAAACTCAAACATCTGCTCACCGCGAAGAGTAACCTTAACTCCAACCGGCATACCCTCTCTAATTTTAAAATTAGCAATGGATTTCTTTGCTCGAGTTACAGTAGGACTCTGTCCGGTTATTCTTGCGATCTCATCAACAACAGTATCCAGAAGTTTAGTATCTTCTTTAGCATCTCCCAACCCAACATTAACAACAATTTTTTCTAATTTAGGAGCTTCCATTACATTATTGTAATCAAATTTCTCCATCAGCTGGGGTAGAATTTCTTCCCTGTATTCATTAGCTAATACTGACATTTCTGGACCTCCTTCCGCTTATTTATTTATCAACAACTTCGTCACATTTTTTGCATGTTCTTACTTTAGTACCATCATCTAAACGCTCTGCTCCAACCCTTGTCTTTTCGTCACAACGGGGGCAGACGAGCTGAACATTCGAAGCATGTATTGGTGCTTCATTTTCTATAATTCCACCCTGCGGCATATCCTGTGTAGGACTAACATGACGGTGCACAATATTTACACCCTCAACAATTACGCGATCTTTTTTAGGATCTACCTTTAAAATCTCACCGCGTTTACCTTTATCTTTTCCGGATATTACTTCCACAGTGTCACCTTTTTTAATTCTCAATCCAATCCCCTCCTTCTATAATACCTCCGGTGCAAGGGAGATAATCTTCATATAATTCTTTTCCCTCAGTTCACGGGTCACAGGACCAAAAATACGTGTACCCTTAGGATTATTATTGTCATCTATTATTACTGCTGCATTTTCGTCAAATCTAATATAGGTGCCGTCTTTGCGTTTTAAGGACTTTTTGGTTCTAACAACTACTGCTTTAGCAACCTCACCTTTTTTTACCATTCCGTCTGGAATAGCTTCTTTAACGCTGACTACTATTGTATCTCCAACTTTAGCATATTTCTTTTTGGAGCCTCCAAGTACCTTAATACATAAAAGTTCGCGGGCACCTGAATTATCCGCTACCTTTAAACGGCTTTCAGATTGTATCATTTTCAGGCCCTCCTTTCTACTTCCAGGACTTATTTTGCTTTTTCAATAATTTCTACTAAACGCCATCTCTTAGTCTTACTTAAGGGACGTGTTTCCATAATTCTTACAGTGTCACCTTCATTACAAACATTCTCTTCATCATGAGCTGTATATTTTTTAGTTTTCTTGACAACTCTTTTATATTTAGGATGCTGTGTTCTGCGCTCTACAGCTACTGTGATAGTTTTATCTCTCTTATCACTAACTACAACACCTTTACGTTCTTTACGACTATTTCTTTCCATGAGAAACCTCCTTTCAAAAAAGAATTAAGCCCTCTCTATACCAAGTTCCTTTTCCCGCAGAATAGTTTTAATTCGGGCAATAATTCTTTTAACCTCTTTTATCCTCATAGGATTATCCAACTGTGCTGTTGCATGTTGAAAGCGTAGGTTAAATAACTCTTCTTTAAATTCGCGGGCTTTCTGTTCTAACTCTGCTTCTGTTAAATTTCTTAATTCATCAGCTCTCATCGGCCTCACCATCCATTCCCTCTCTTGCTACAAATTTAGTTTTAATAGGTAGTTTGTGAGATGCAAGGCGCATCGCTTCTCTGGCAACCTCTTCCGGTACACCAGCCAGCTCAAACATAATTCTACCTGGTTTAACAACTGCTACCCACTTCTCAGGTGCACCTTTACCACTACCCATACGTGTTTCAGCAGGTTTTGCGGTTACAGGCTTGTCCGGGAAAATTTTAATCCAAACTTTACCTCCACGCTTAATGCTTCTAGTAAGGGCAACACGAGCAGCCTCTATCTGTCTATTGGTAATCCATACGGGTTCTAAGGCCTGCAGGCCATATTCACCAAAGGTGATTTTATTTCCCCGATGAGCTTTACCTTTCATTCTTCCTCTCATTTGCTTACGATGTTTTACTCTTTTAGGTACTAACATCAAAGAGCCTCCTTTCCTGCATAATCTATCTATTCATCATCTATTTCTGGAAGTATTTCTCCCTTATTGATCCAAACTTTTACTCCAATTAAACCATATGTTGTATCAGCTTCTGCAAATCCGTAATCTATATCAGCTCTCAGTGTATGCATTGGAACACTACCTTCACTGTAGCCTTCACGTCTGGCCATTTCTGCTCCACCAAGACGGCCACTGCTCTGAACCTTAAAACCTTCAGCTCCCATGCGCATTGCACGATTCATTGCCTGCTTCATTGCTCTCCGGAAAGAAATTCTTCTAACTAACTGAGAAGCAATATTTTCAGCAACTAGCTGAGCATTCATTTCTGGATCTTCAACCTCTACAACATTAATCTGTACAGTTTTTCCTGTTAAAGCTTCAACTTCGTTTCTTAAAGCCTCAACTTCAGATCCTCCACGTCCAATAACCATTCCTGGTCTGGCAGTGTGAACATCTAATTTCAATCTATTAGCAGCTCTTTCAATTACAACTTTAGAAATTCCAGCTTCAAACATCTTCTCCTTAACATGATTTCTAATCTCGCGATCTTCATTTAAAAGTTTGGAATAATCATTTTTATCCGCATACCATTTTGCATCCCAATCTTTTATAACTCCAACTCGGAGACCATGTGGATTTATTTTATTACCCAAATTTTATCCCTCCTTTGTATCGCTTAAAACGATTGTGATATGGCTGGTTCTTTTGTTAATAGGACTAGCCGATCCCTGTGCACGAGCTTTCCATCTCTTCATTGTAGGACCCTCGTCAACAAAAGCTTTCTTTACATAAAGGTCATCTACAAACATATCATGATTATTTTCAGCATTTGCTGTAGCTGAATTTAATACTTTTTCTACCATTTTAGCAGCTTTTTTCGGTGTGCTTTTTAAAATTGCAACTGCAGTATTAACGTCCTTACCCTTAATTAAGTCTGTAACCAGACGGGCTTTGCGCGCAGTAATACGCAGATGCTTTGCAACTGCTTTTGCTTCCATTTTAAAACCCCCTTACTCTATCTACAAAATTTCTTATTTAAGTGCTGTTGAACGTTCTGTATGGCGGCTGTGACCTCTAAAGATTCTGGTTGGAGCGAACTCTCCTAATTTATGTCCTACCATCTCTTCAGATATATATACTGGCACATGCTTACGACCATCATGGACAGCAATTGTATGTCCAACCATTTCAGGGAAAATGGTTGAGCTTCTTGACCAGGTTTTAACAACCTGTTTTTTTCCACTCTCATTCATTTCTCTGATTCTGGCAATTAGTTTCTCTGAGACAAAAGGTCCCTTTTTTATAGATCTAGCCATCAATAATCCTCCTTTCTACTATTTGCGCTTCTTGGCGTGACGTGAACGGATAATATACTTATCTGAGCGCTTTGGTTTACGTGTCTTTTTACCCATAGTAGGTTTACCCCACGGAGTTACAGGATGTCTACCAGCAGGTGATTTACCTTCTCCACCACCGTGTGGGTGGTCATGAGGATTCATAACTACACCGCGTACATGAGGTCTTTTACCCTTCCAGCGGCTGCGTCCGGCTTTACCGACAGTAATATTTTCGTGATCAATATTACCAACCTGTCCAACAGTAGCTTTACATACATTATGAATTAATCTAACTTCACCCGAAGGCATTTTTAAGTGTACAAATTTACCTTCTTTTGCAAGAATTTGAGCCATGGTTCCAGCAGAACGAGCAATTTGACCGCCTTTTCCTGGCTGCATTTCTACATTGTGTACAATTGTACCTACAGGAATATCTTTTAATTGTAGTGCATTACCGGCAGTAATATCTGCATCTATTCCAGTATCTAAGGTGTCACCAACTTCTACTTTGTTTGGCGCAAGAATATATCTTTTTTCTCCATCTGCATACTGCAGTAGAGCAATTCTTGCAGAACGATTTGGATCATATTCTATAGTCTTTACTTTAGCAGGAATTCCATCTTTGTCCCGCTTAAAATCTATTAAACGATAGCGGCGCTTATGTCCACCACCCTGATGACGGCTGGTAATTCTACCATTTGCATTACGGCCACCCTTCTTTTTCAATGGAGCCAGCAGGCTCTTTTCTGGCTTATCTGTTGTAATTTCATCAAAACTGGCAACAGTCATATAACGCCTTGAAGGTGTGGTTGGTTTAAAACTTTTAATCGCCATCTTTTTTCCCTCCTTTTTGAATTATTTTTTAGAGGCCTTCGTAAATTTCTATTTCATCGCCCTCAGCCAGCTTAACTAAAGCTTTTTTCCAGTCAGGTTTTTTACCAACATGGAAGCCGAGTCTTCTTTTTTTACCTCTAACATTCATTGTATTTACTTTTATAACATTTACAGAGAAGATTTCTTCTACTGCATTTCTAATTTCAACTTTATTTGCATTTTTGGCAACCTTAAATGTATAGGTATTTGCCTCCTGCATTTGATCCATTGTATTTTCAGAAATAATAGGTGCTATGATGATATCTCTTGCATCTTTCATTCGCCCAGCACCTCCTCAACCATTTTAACCGCTTCTTCGATAAAAATAACCATTTCATTATCTAAAAGATCATAGGCATTAATTGAACCGGCCAGCAGAGTCTTTACATTTGGAATATTTCTAGCTGAAAGATATAAGTTTTTATCCTTTTCAGGCATTACTAAAACAACTTTTTTATCTTCTAGATTTAAGTCAGCTAAAATGTTAACTACTGCTTTTGTTTTTGGTTGATCAAGCTCAATCTTATCAACTAAAATTAACTCATCTCTGTCAACTTTATCAGTTAAAACAGATCTTAAAGCCAATCTTCTCATCTTTTTAGTTAACTTTTTATCATAACTGCGAGGGGAAGGTCCAAAAGTGATTCCTCCACCTACCCATAATGGAGAACGAATACTTCCGTGGCGAGCACGTCCAGTTCCTTTCTGTCTCCAGGGTTTGCGGCCACCACCGCGAACTTTACCTCTTGTCTTTGTAGAAGCGTTTCCGCCTCTGCGAGCAGCTAATTGAGCATTAACTACCTGATGTACAACATGCTTATTTATTTTATCATTAAAAACAGAATCATTTAATTCTACTTTTTCGAGTTCTTTTCCACTCTGATTGAATTTTGCTACCTGCGGCATCAAAAATCCTCCTTTCTAAACTTATTTAGTTGTTAACAGATTTGATTTCAAGCACTGCTTTTTTGGCTCCTGGTACTGGACCAGCAATCAATAAAACATTACGCTCTACATCAACTTTTACTATTTCTAGATTTCTTTCAGTCACTCTATCGTGACCCATTCTACCTGGCATTTTAAAGCCTTTAAATACTCTTCTAGCATCAACAGCACCGATTGAACCAGGTGCACGATGGAAATGTGAACCGTGTGTTTTGGGTCCTGTATTATGGTTCCATCTCTTAATATTACCGGCAAATCCTTTACCTTTAGAAATTCCGCTAACATTAACTTTTTCTCCCACTTCGAAGAGATCAGCTTTAATTTCACTACCTTCACTCAGTTCCAGATCAAGTCCTTTAAATTCTCGAAGATGTTTCTTGGGCTCGAGATCACGACTTTCAAACTGACCAAGTTCTGGTTTGTTAAGTCTGTGTTTTTTTACTTCACCAAATCCAAGCTGTACTGCATCATAACCATCTTTTTCTGTAGTCTTAATCTGTGTTACAACACAGGGACCGGCCTCAACTACAGTTACAGGTACCAGCTCTCCATTATCTTTAAAATACTGAGTCATACCCAGTTTTTTTCCTAATATAGCTTTCGCCATGGCCTAATACACCTCCTGACATTAAAGTTTAATTTCTATATTTACTCCTGCGGGCAAATCAAGCCTCATCAGTGAGTCTACAGTTTTTGATGTAGGATCGAGAATATCGATCAGTCTTTTATGGGTTCTCATTTCAAATTGTTCTCTTGCATCTTTATGAACATGAGGTGAGCGAAGTACTGTAAATACCTCTTTTTCTGTTGGTAGAGGTACTGGACCAGATACATCTGCACCAGTTCTTTCAGCAGTAGCAACAATCTTTTCTGCTGATTGATCCAGGAGCTCATGTTCAAAAGCTTTAAGGCGAATCCTAATTTTTTCGTGTTTTGCCATTTGCTTACCTCCTTAATCTTTACGATTTAAGCTCAGTTAGGAGCATAGAAAAAGCGAGGAGGCTGCCTCCTCTGCTTTTTTATCCTTACTCAATAATTTCAGTTACAACTCCAGCTCCTACTGTGTGACCACCTTCACGGATTGCAAAACGTAGTCCTTCTTCCATAGCTATTGGAGTAATTAACTCTCCTGTCATCTCAATGTTATCTCCAGGCATTACCATGTCTACTCCTTCTGGTAACTCAATTGTTCCTGTTACATCTGTTGTACGGAAGTAGAACTGTGGTCTGTATCCATCAAAGAATGGTGTGTGTCTTCCACCCTCATCTTTACTTAGTACATATACCTCAGCATAAAACTTTGTATGTGGTGTAATACTTCCTGGCTTTGCCAGTACCTGACCTCTTTCGATGTCTTCTCTTTTTACACCTCTTAATAATGCTCCAATGTTATCTCCCGCTACTGCTTCGTCTAACATCTTACGGAACATCTCTACTCCTGTTACTACTGTTGTTTCTGTTTCTTTGATTCCTACAATCTCTACCTCATCTGATGGATGTAGTGTTCCTCTCTCAATTCTTCCTGTTGCCACTGTTCCTCGTCCTGTGATTGAGAATACATCCTCTACTGGCATTAAGAATGGCTTTTCTGTATCTCTTTCTGGCTCTGGAATGTAGCTATCTACTGCATCCATAAGCTCAATGATCTTCTTACCCCATTCTCCTTCAGGATCTCCATTTTCGGCAGCTTTTAATGCTGATCCTACTATTACTGGAATATCGTCTCCTGGGAATTCGTATTCGTTTAAGAGTTCTCTTACTTCCATCTCTACAAGTTCGATTAACTCTTCATCGTCTACCATATCTGCTTTGTTTAAGAATACTACTATTGATGGTACGCCAACCTGACGAGCTAAAAGAATGTGCTCTCTTGTCTGTGGCATTGGTCCATCTGCTGCAGATACTACTAAGATTGCTCCGTCCATCTGTGCTGCACCTGTAATCATGTTCTTTACATAGTCAGCGTGTCCAGGACAATCTACGTGAGCATAGTGTCTTGTTTCTGTTTCATACTCTACGTGAGAGGTCGCAATTGTAATTCCTCTTTCTTTTTCTTCTGGAGCGTTATCAATTGAATCAAATGCTCTTACTTCTGCTCCACCGTAGTTTGCTAACACATTTGTGATAGCTGCTGTCAGTGTTGTTTTTCCATGGTCAACATGTCCTATTGTTCCTATGTTAACATGTGGTTTTGTTCTTTCAAATTTTGCTTTTGCCATTTTTTATTCCTCCTTAAAAATTTATCTATTCTCCAATAATTTCTTCAGCAATACTTTTTGGTGCCTGCTCATAGTGAGAGAACTGCATTGTATAAGTTGCTCTACCCTGAGTTTTAGAACGGAGATCTGTTGAATAACCAAACATCTCAGAAAGTGGTACATGAGCACTAACAACCTGAGCATTACCTCTAGGTTCCATACCCTCAACTTTACCGCGACGTCCATTAAGGTCACCCATAACATCTCCCATGTATTCTTCGGGAGTAACAACTTCAACACTCATTACAGGTTCTAAAATTGCAGGACCAGCTTTTTTAGCTCCCTGTCTAAAGCCCATTGAACCAGCAATTTTAAATGCCATTTCAGATGAATCGACATCATGATAACTACCGTCATTCAATGTAACCTTCACATCTACAACTGGATAACCGGCAATAATACCATTTTCCATTGCTTCTCTGATTCCATCTTCTACAGAAGGAATGTATTCACGTGGGATTGCTCCACCGGTAATTTTGTCTTCAAATTCAAATCCTTCGCCTGCATCCTGAGGCTCAATATCGATCACAACATGACCGTACTGACCACGACCACCAGACTGACGGATAAATTTACCTTCAACACCGGTAACTTTCTTAGTGATTGTTTCACGATAAGCTACCTTCGGTTTACCAATATTAGCATCAACTTTAAATTCTCTTAAGAGACGGTCAACAATAACTTCAAGGTGTAATTCTCCCATACCTTCAATAATTGTCTGTCCTGTTTCCTCATCAGTGTGAACTCTAAAAGTTGGATCCTCTTCAGCTAATCTCTGTAATGCTTCACCCAGTTTATCCTGATCCGCTTTACTCTTAGGTTCAATGGCAACTCCAATAACTGGTTCCGGGAATTCCATTGATTCTAAAATAATTGGATTATCCTGATCACAGATTGTATCACCTGTACTTGTATTTTTAAGACCAACTAAAGCTCCAAGGTCACCAGCATAAATTTGATCTCTTTCTTCACGACGATTAGCGTGCATCTGCAAGATACGGCCAACTCTTTCGCGAATATCTGCTGTTGCATTATATACATATGATCCTGCTTCTAAAGTTCCAGAATAGGATCTAAAGAAGGCTAATTTACCAACATAAGGATCAGACATAATTTTAAATGCCAGACCGGAAAATGGAGCATCATCAGAAGCTTCTCTTGTTTCAGTTTCTTCTGTTTCCGGATTAATACCTTCAATAGCCGGTACATCAGTTGGAGAAGGTAAGTAATCTAAAACTGCATCCAGTAACATCTGTACACCTTTGTTTTTAAAAGCAGATCCACATAATACTGGAATAACATTTACATTAAGTACTGCCTGACGCAGTAAATCCTTAATATCATCAGTGCTTACTTCACCTTCTAAATATTTCATCATAAATTCGTCATCTTCTTCAGCCAGCACTTCCATTAAAATTTCTCTGTATTCTGCTGCCTGATCTTTCATATCTTCAGGAATCTCAACTCTTTCAAAATTAACACCAAGCTCATCTTCATAAACAATAGCGTCCATTTCTACTAAGTCAACAACTCCATCAAAGCTGTCTTCACTTCCAATTGGAAGCTGAATTGGCACTGCATTAGCACCAAGTCTATCTTTCATCATATCTACAGCTCTAAAAAAGTCTGCTCCCGTTCTATCCATTTTATTTACAAATGCAATTCTGGGAACTCCATATTTATCTGCCTGTCTCCATACAGTTTCAGACTGTGGTTCAACACCACCTACAGAACAGAATAAAGCAATTGCTCCATCTAAAACTCTCAGAGATCTTTCTACCTCAACTGTAAAGTCCACGTGTCCGGGCGTATCTATAATATTAATTCTGTTTTCACGCCACTGACAGGTAGTAGCAGCAGAGGTGATTGTAATTCCTCTTTCCTGTTCCTGCTCCATCCAGTCCATAACAGATGCACCATCATGAGTTTCACCCATTTTATGAACTCGACCTGTATAATAAAGAATTCTTTCTGTTGTAGTTGTCTTACCTGCATCAATATGTGCCATAATACCAATGTTACGTGTTTTTTCTAGTGGAAATTGTCGGGCCACTATTCTCCCCCCTTATATAAAAATTATATACATCACGCAACTAAATTACCATCTATAATGTGCAAAAGCTCTGTTGGCTTCAGCCATACGATGGACTTCTTCTTTCTTTCTAACTGCGCCGCCTGTATTGTTATATGCGTCCATAATTTCTCCGGCAATTCTTTCTCTCATTGTTCTTTCACTGCGAGCTCTAGCTGCGGTTACTAACCAGCGTAATGCTAAAGTTCTTTTTCTATCTTCATCCACTTCTACTGGTACCTGATAGTTTGATCCACCAACACGTCTTGATTTAACTTCAAGAGCTGGTTTGATATTCTCCAGCGCTTCATTCACTACTGTTAAACCATCTTCACCAGTTTTTTCGGAGATGATATCAAGAGCACTGTAAAATGCTTTTTCCGCCAGTCCTTTTTTGCCATCCAGCATTAATTTGTTAATAATTCTGCTGACAACAACATTATCATATACTGGATCTGGTACTACATCTCTTTTTTCTGCTCTATTTTTGCGCACTAAAATCCCTCCTTTTACTTAGGTTTTTTTACACCATATTTGGAACGTCCCTGTTTTCTGTCTTCAACACCAGCTGTATCGAGTGCTCCTCTTACAATATGATATCTAACACCTGGTAAATCCTTTACTCTTCCACCTCTTACTAATACAACAGAGTGTTCCTGTAAGTTATGTCCAATTCCCGGAATATAGGCTGTTACCTCTTTTCCATTGGTTAAACGTACACGAGCTACCTTTCTTAAAGCTGAGTTAGGCTTCTTAGGAGTAGCAGTATATACTCTAGTACAGACACCCCTTTTCTGTGGAGAACCCTCCAAAGCAGGAGCGGAAGTCTTCTTTTTAGTCTTTTCTCGTCCTTTACGGATTAACTGACTAATTGTCGGCATGCAATCCCACCTCCTTCCAATTATTTCAATAGAGCTGCAGAAGCTGCAGAAACATCGATCCCACAAATTCTGCCCAATTCATTTTTGCTTTCTACAATCTCAAAAGGAATATTATTATTATTAACAGCCTCAAGTATTTTAGCTTTTAAAGGCTGGTCAATATCTTTAGCTAAAAATATCTTTTTAACCTGATTTTCTGCTATAGCTTTCAAAGTCTGTTTGCTGCCAACAAGCAGCTCATCAGTACGTATTTCGCTTAGCATTTTAAGCAAACCTCCAGATCAAACTTTGTTGAGCACACTTAAGTATTTTAACAGCTTTAGAGTTCCATGTCAAGCAAAAATTAAAAAGAGTTTCCCCTTTTATTGATATTGTAAATTGTGAACCAATTAATAAATTTTCCAGTCCAAAATTCACCTGACAATATGGGGGAAACTCTTCTAATTTATTTATATTTTAATATAAGATTAAACTGATGGATCTGAATGATATTTATTCAACATCAGTTAGATCTTCAGTCAAATCTCCAAACATAGTACCATCTTCTTTAACTACATCAATATCTCTATAATATTTCATTCCGGTACCTGCTGGAATCAGCTGTCCAATTATTACATTTTCCTTAAGCCCCAGCAGTGGATCAACTTTTCCATCCAGCGAAGCTTCTGTCAGGACTCGGGTGGTCTCCTGGAAAGAAGCAGCAGATAAGAAAGAATCTGTAGCCAGTGAAGCTTTTGTAATACCAAGCAGCTCCGGCTTAGCAACTGCAGGCTCATTATTTCCTTCTGCAGCTTTTTTATTGGCCTCACGATAATCATATCTGTTTACCAGACTTCCAGGTAATAAATCAGTATCACCAGGCTTTACAATCTTAAGTTTCTTCATCATCTGACGAACTATTACTTCAATGTGCTTATCGTTAATTTCAACACCCTGGGAGCGATAAACATTTTGTACTTCTTCTAAAAGATAATTCTGTACAGCCTTTTCTCCCTTAACTTTAAGCAGAACATTCGGATCAAGCGGACCTTCAGTCAGCTTGTCTCCAGCTGTTACGTAGTCATCATCTTTGACAATCATCTTAGATCCGTAAGGAATCTTATATGTCTTCTTTTTTCCATCTTCGTTTTCTACAACTACTCGTTTGGAGTTCTTCTTCTCGACAACAGTTACATAACCTTCTCTTTCAGTCATAATTGCCTGTCCTTTTGGAGTTCTACCTTCGAAAAGCTCTTCAACTCTTGGTAGACCCTGAGTGATATCATCACCCGCAACTCCTCCGGTGTGGAAGGTACGCATTGTTAACTGAGTACCGGGCTCACCAATTGATTGGGCTGCGACTATACCAATTGATTCTCCGATATCAACCGGCTGGCCTGTTGCCAGGTTGCGCCCATAACATTTACGGCAGACTCCATGCTGAGCTTCACAGGTCAGAACTGATCTAATCTTAACCCGATCAATACCTGCAGCTTCAATTTGGTCCATTTTCTTTCTATTAATTAAAGTGTTATCTTCAACAATAACATCTCCACTTTCTGGATCTACAATTTCTTCTGCAGTATAACGTCCAATACAGCGTTCTGATAAAGGCTCAACTGCATTTTTACCCTTTGGTCCGATTGCTTCAACATAAATACCTTCTTCAGTTCCGCAGTCATCTTCTCTAACGATAACATCCTGGGAAACATCAACCAGACGTCTGGTTAGATAACCTGAATCAGCGGTTCTAAGGGCTGTATCAGCAAGACCCTTACGAGCACCGTGAGTTGATAGGAAATATTCCAAAACATCCAGACCTTCACGGAAACTGGAACGAATTGGAACATCAATAATCCGTCCAGAAGGGTCAGCCATCAAACCACGCATACCAGCAAGCTGAGAAATCTGAGATGTATTACCACGGGCACCTGAAATAGCCATAATGTAAATATTATTGCTTTCGTCAAGGTTATCAAGCAAAGCATCTGTTACATCATCTTTTGCCTGGTTCCAGATATCAACAACTTTATGATACCTTTCATCCTCAGTAATTGCTCCGCGACGATAGTGGTTCTCGATCTGATGAACCTCATCTTCCGCTTTAGAAACAATCTCTGGTTTGGAAGGTGGAATTTCCGCATCACTTACTGCAATAGAAATACCAGATCTAGTAGCATAATCATATCCCATTGCTTTAATATTATCCAGTGTTTCAGCAGTTTTATCATTACCTACTTCTTCATATAAGTCAGTAATTAAATCCCCCAGATCACTTTTACCTATTCTGTCGTTTACAAATTCAACTTCTTCCGGTAAAGCTTCATTAAAGATCACTCTACCAATAGAAGTTTCAATAATTTCGCCATTCATCCTTACTTTAACAGGTGCCTGCAGGTGAGCACGGTCTGTATCATAAGCTTTGATAGCTTCATCTGCATTAGCAAAGATCTTTCCGGCCCCTTTTCTGTCTTCTTTAATTGTTGTTAAATAGAAGACACCCAAAACCATATCCTGTGTAGGAATAGTAATTGGCCCTCCATCAGATGGATTTAAAATATTGGTGGTTGCCAGCATTAACAACCTTGATTCAGCCTGAGCTTCAACAGATAATGGCAGGTGAACAGCCATCTGGTCTCCATCAAAGTCAGCATTATAAGCTGGACATACTAATGGGTGTAACTTAATAGCTTTTCCTTCTACAAGTACCGGCTCAAAAGCCTGAATACCTAATCTGTGAAGAGTTGGCGCCCGGTTTAAAAGAACAGGATGATCTTTGATTGCCTCTTCTAAAATACCCCAGACTGCCTCATCAACGTCTTCTACCATTCTTTTAGCATTCTTAATATTATGAGCATGACCTTCTTCAACCAGGCCTCTCATAACAAAAGGCTTAAATAATTCCAAAGCCATTTTTTTCGGCAGACCACACTGATGCATTTTAAGATCCGGTCCAACAACGATAACTGAACGACCAGAATAGTCAACACGTTTACCCAGAAGGTTCTGACGGAAACGTCCCTGTTTACCTTTAAGCATATCACTTAAAGATTTAAGCGGTCTATTTCCAGCCCCAGTAACCGGTCTTCCTCGCCTTCCGTTATCAATTAGTGCATCTACTGATTCCTGCAGCATTCTTTTTTCATTACGAATAATGATTTCTGGTGCTCCAAGATCAAGCAATCTTTTCAATCTATTATTCCTGTTAATAACTCTTCTGTATAAATCATTTAAGTCAGAGGTAGCAAAACGACCACCATCAAGCTGGACCATCGGTCTTAAGTCAGGTGGAATAACGGGAATTGCATTCAGGACAAGATTAGCAGGATTTAAGCCTGATTCCAATAAACCATCCATAACTTCAAGTCGGCGAACTGCCCTTTTGCGCCGCTGTCCACTTGCTTCTTTGACCTCTTTTTTTAATTCTTTAACTTCAGCTTCAACATCAATTCTTCCCAGTAGTTCCTGAATAGCTTCTGCTCCCATTGCAGCTTTAAAAGTATTACCATATTTAGATTTAGCTTCTCGGTATTCACTTTCAGGCAGCAGCTGTTTTTCACTTAATGGTGTATCACCGGGGTCAGTTACAATGTAATGAACAAAATAAATTACTTTTTCTAATGCCCTTGGTGACATATCCATTATTAAACCCAGACGACTGGGGATACCTTTGAAATACCAAATGTGTGTGCATGGTGCAGCCAGTTCAATGTGCCCCATTCTTTCTCTTCTCACTTTGGATCTAGTTACCTCTACTCCACAGCGGTCACACACAACACCTTTATAACGGACCCGCTTATACTTACCACAGTGACATTCATAATCCTTGGTAGGACCAAAGATTTTTTCACAGAATAAACCATCTTTTTCAGGTTTTAAAGTTCTGTAATTAATTGTCTCCGGTTTTTTAACCTCTCCGCGGGACCATTCACGTATCTGCTCTGCAGAAGCAACTCCGATCCTCATTGAATCGAAATTATTCACATTTAACAAGGGTCTCTCCCCTTTCTATATTGGAATTATTCGTCTTCATCATCATTATCACGACTTAATTTTAAGTCTGTATCTAATCCAAGTTTTTGTGCAGTTTCCATCATTTCATCTTCATTTTCAGCAACCTGCAGTTCTTCTTCATCAGAAGTAAAGATTCGAGCATCAAGTCCAAGACTCTGCATCTCTTTAATCAATACTTTAAATGATTCTGGAATACCAGGATCAGGAACATTTTCTCCCTTAACAATTGCCTCATAAGCCTTAACTCTTCCTACAACATCATCAGATTTAACAGTCAGCATTTCCTGTAAAGTATAAGCGGCCCCATATGCTTCCAGTGCCCAAACTTCCATCTCACCAAATCGCTGGCCACCAAACTGAGCTTTACCACCCAGCGGCTGCTGTGTAACAAGAGAATAAGGTCCTGTTGAACGCGCATGTAATTTATCATCAACTAAATGATGGAGTTTTAGAATATACATAACTCCAACCGTTACTCTTTCTTCAAATCTTTCGCCAGTTCTACCATCGTAAAGAACAGTTTTACCATCTCTGGCAAGGCCTGCTTCTTCCAGGATATCCTCCACTTCTTCCTCAGTAGCTCCATTAAAGACCGGGGTTTCAGTATAAATCCCCAGAGCTCGAGCAGCCATACCAAGATGAGTTTCCAGTACCTGTCCAATATTCATACGAGAAGGTACTCCAAGTGGATTCAGTACTACTTCTACTGGTTCACCATTAGGTAAGAAAGGCATATCTTCTTCAGGTAGAATTCTTGAAATAACACCTTTATTCCCATGACGACCAGCAAGCTTATCCCCAACAGATATTTTACGCTTAGTTGCAACATATACTCTCACCAGACGGTTAACACCTGGTTTTAGGTCATCTCCCTGTTCACGAGAAAAGACTTTAACATCAACAACTATTCCCTCTTCCCCATGGGGAACTTTTAAAGATGTATCTCTAACTTCACGTGCTTTTTCACCAAAAATAGCTCTCAAGAGTCTTTCCTCAGCTGATAACTCAGTTTCTCCCTTTGGAGTAACCTTACCAACTAAGATATCTCCTTCTTCAACTTCAGCTCCGACTCTAATAATTCCGCGCTCATCCAAATTCTTAAGTGCACTTTCACCTACATTTGGAATATCACGGGTAATTTCTTCCGGACCAAGTTTAGTATCCCTGGCTTCTGCTTCATGTTCTTCAATATGAATAGTTGTAAATGCATCTTCTTTAACCAGATTTTCGCTGATTAAAATAGCATCCTCATAATTATATCCTTCCCAGGGCATAAAAGCGATAAGAGAGTTACGGCCAAGTGCCATTTCACCTTTTTCAGTTGAAGCACCATCAGCAATAATATCTCCAGCCTCAATCTGATCACCCTTAGCAACTATTGGTTTTTGATTCATACAGCTGCCCTGATTGGATCTTTTATATTTCATTAATTTATAGCTATCAATTAATCCTTCATTATTTTTAATCATAATTTTATTGGAAGTTACACTGACAACTTCACCATCTTTTTCAGCAACAATAACTGCTCCAGAATCCTTAGCAGCCTTATATTCCATACCTGTAGCAACCATTGGTGCATCAGTAATCATCAGCGGAACTGCCTGACGCTGCATGTTGGCTCCCATCAGAGCACGGTTAGCATCATCATTTTCTAAGAAAGGAATCATAGCTGCAGATACCCCTACCATCTGTTTAGTAGAAACATCCATATAATCAATATCTTCAGGATGAACCTCAAGGATATCTCCTCTCTTACGGGCAATTACAAATTCATTTGTAAAGTTACCCTCTTCATCTATTTCCGCATTTGCCTGAGCAATAATATGCTTATCTTCCTCATCAGCAGTTAAATAATCAATTTCATCAGTAACCTGTGAATCATCTACTCTACGATAGGGAGTTATAATAAATCCAAATTCATTTGTTTTGGCATATGTTCCCATAGTACCAATCAGTCCAATATTTGGACCCTCAGGTGTTTCAATGGGACAAATACGTCCATAATGTGAGTGATGAACATCACGAACATCAAAACCAGCTCTTTCTCTACTCAAACCACCAGGTCCCAGAGCGGATAATCTTCTTTTATGAGTTAGCTCTGACATTGGATTAGTTTGATCCATAAATTGAGAAAGCTGAGAACTACCAAAGAATTCCTGGATTGAAGCTACAACAGGTCTGGTATTGATTAAAGCCTGAGGAGTAACTACATCCACATCCTGAATTGTCATTCTTTCTCTAACTACTCTTTCCATTCTGGAAAGTCCAATTCTAAACTGATTCTGTAATAATTCACCTACAGTTTTTAAACGACGATTACCAAGATGATCTATATCATCAATATATGCTTCCGGATCATTATAGATCAATTTGATCATATATTTCACAGTTTCTGCAATATCATCTATATGAAGATATTTACGATCTTTATCAATATCCAATTCTAACTTTTTATTTAATTTATAACGTCCTACTGCTGCCATATCATATCTTTTATGATCAAAAAACAGCGAATCTAAAAGATTGGTAGCACTTTCTACTGTTGGCGGCTCTCCAGGACGTAATCTTTTATATAATTCAATTAAAGCTTCTTCTTTAGATTCAGTATTATCTCTTTCTAAAGTATCATGTAATACCTCAGAATCACCAAATTCGTCAATAATCTTTGCATCTGTACCAAAACCAAGTGCACGCAGCAAAACAGTTGATGGAAGTTTTCTTGTTCTATCAACTCTTACAGAAATTATTCTCTTTTTATCATATTCAAATTCTATCCAGGCCCCTCTATTAGGTATAATACTACCTGTAATCAAACGGCGGCCATCTTTTGTTCTCTCATCACTAAAATAGACTCCAGATGATCTAACAAGCTGATTAACCACTACTCTTTCGGCACCATTGATAATAAATGTTGCCTTATCAGTCATAAGTGGAAAATCACCCATAAACACTTCCTGTTCCTTAACCTCACCGGTTTCTTTGTTAATTAAACGAACCTTAACCTGCAAAGAAGCCGAATAAGTATCATCCCTATCCCGACATTCTTCAACTGTATACTCGGGATCTTCCAAATAATAATCTACAAATTCAAGCACCAGATTTTCAGAAAAATCCTCAATTGGAGAGATTTCGTTAAAAACCTCCTGCAGTCCCTCTTCTAAAAACCACTGATAAGAATTTAATTGTGTATAAATCAGATCTGGCAAGTCCATCGCGTCATCAATTTTACTAAAAGTATGTCTTTCCCTTGCCGTTGACATCATTGCACCCCCAGGAAATTCTAATAATTAGCTGAAACTATCCCATAATAATCATTTTCTTATTACCTTATAGACATCTAATAATGATAGCACAGGAAAAATCTCTTGTCAAGAGATTTTTAATGAAATTCTCTCATTTACACTCTTTTGTATTATTTATTATTTTCATAATAAATATAAAATTCAACTTGTTAATTAAATAAATTTTATCCAATAAAGTCACAAATTATATAAATTATAAAAATAATAAATAAATGTATATAAAAGAGAGAATTTCACATTACATCATGAAAAAATAGTCCCACTGTATATGTAAGATAAACCATACAGCAGGACTATTATCATAATTGTTATATTGTAATGCTGGATTTACTTAAGTTCTACAGTTGCTCCAGCTTCTTCTAATTTTTCTTTCATTTCTTCTGCATCTTCTTTAGCTAAACCTTCTTTAACATTACCAGGTGCATCATCAACAACAGCCTTAGCTTCTTTTAAGCCTAAACCTGTTAACTCACGAACAGCTTTAATAACTTTAATTTTCTTGCCACCAACATCAGCTAAGAAAACATCAAATTCTGTCTGTTCTTCTTCTGCTGCTCCACCACCAGCTGCTCCACCAGCTACTGCAACAGGTGCAGCTGCACTTACACCAAACTTTTCTTCTAATTCTTCAACCAGCTCAGATAATTCTAAAACACTCATTTCCTCAATTGCACTAATAATTTCTTCTTTATTCATTATAATAATCCTCCTTAATATTTTTAAGCTTTCTCTTCTTTAATTTGATTTAACACCTGTACTAAGCCGCGGATATTACCCTGCAATACGTTGACCAATCCAGATAGGGGTGCTTTCATACTTGCAAAAGCCTTTGCGAGCAATTCTTCTCTGGAAGGAATTTCTGCCAGGGATTCCACTTTATCTTTACTTATGATTTCACCATTTAAAAGACCAGCTTTAATTTCTAAAACATCATGATCTTTGGCAAATTCAACTAAAATTTTCGCAGGAGACACAGCATCATCTTCACCAAAAGCTATAGCTGTAGGTCCCGAGAAGTATTCTGTCATTTCTTCCATTTCAACATCATTAGCAGCAATAGTAGCCAGAGTATTTTTTACAACTTTAAATTCTACTCCCGCTTCTCTTAACTTGCTTCTTAATTCTGTCATTTCGGCAACATTCAAACCCAGATAATCTGTAATAACTAGTGACTTTGCACCGGTAAATTTATCAGTAAGTTCTTTAACAACCGCTTCTTTTTCTGGTCTTGCCACATTTTCACCCCCTCAAAATATGAGCTCAACAATAAATCTTTTTATAAATTGAAAAAACCTCCTGTAGACAGTCAGGAGGTATAAATGCAAAAATTACATTTGCAGAAAGTTGCCCTCGGCAGGAAATTTAAGCATTACGCCCCTACTGTCTTCGGTTAGGTTATTTTCTTGTCTCAATAAATATAACACAAAAAACTTAACAGGTCAAACTTTTTTTAGCGTCCAATAAAAGACATTGTAGCTGCTGGATCAATTTTAACTCCAGGTCCCATTGTTGGTGAGATAGCTAAAGATCTAAAGAATTTACCCTTAGCTGCAGCTGGACGTTCTTTGGCAAGAGTATCCATTATTTTATGGTAGTTATTTAAAAGCTCTTCTTCAGTAAAAGAAGCTTTACCGATTGGCAAATGTACAATACCAGTTTTATCTACCCTGTATTCCAATTTACCAGCCTTAAATTCTGCTACTGCTTTTTCTAATTCAAAAGTTACAGTACCAGCCTTAGGATTAGGCATTAAGCCTTTAGGCCCTAAAACTCTACCCAAACGACCAACAACACTCATCATATCAGGTGTAGCAATTGCTAGATCAAAATCTAACCAGCCACCTTCAATTTTTTCTGCGAGTTCCTCTCCACCTACAAAATCTGCTCCAGCTTCTTCAGCTTCTTTGGCTTTTTCACCTTTAGCAAAAACAACTAAAGTTACTTCCTGACCTGTACCTTCCGGTAAAACAACAGTTCCTCTTATATTCTGATCAGCATGTTTAGGATCTACTCCCAATCTTGCTGAAAGCTCAATTGTTTCGTCAAAGTTTGCAGTTGCAAGTTCTTTAACTAATCCAAAAGCTTCTTTGGGCTCATACAACTTTTCACGATCGTACTTATCTAAAGTTTCTGCATAACGTCTGCTTTTTGCCATTATTATTCCTCCTTTGTGGTATTAGCGGAATCTTTCCTCCCACTGAATTACGTCTATTAATTTAAAATAATTATTTCCTGTTCAACAAGTAAAAATAAATTTTACTCGACTAGAATTCCCATACTTCGTGCTGTACCTTCAATCATGCTCATAGCAGCTTCTAAACTACCAGCATTTAAATCCTGCATTTTTGTTTCTGCAATCTTCTGCACAGCATCTTTGCTTACAGTAGCAACTTTGTTTACATTTGGTTCTCCAGAAGCAGTATCAATTCCTGCAGCCTGCTTTAACAATACAGCAGCCGGTGGAGTTTTAGTAATAAAATCAAAAGAACGGTCCTGGTATACTGTAATTTCTACCGGAATTAATGTTCCCTGATTATCTTTAGTTTTAGCATTGAAAGATTTACAGAATTCCATAATATTAACACCGTGCTGTCCAAGAGCAGGACCTACAGGTGGTGCAGGGTTAGCCTGTCCGCCAGGAATCTGTAATTTAATTACTGTCATAACCTGTTTAGCCATTTTAAAACACCCCTTTCTTCAAAATAATTATCTATATAAAAAGATAAACTAATGTTTCTCAAATTGATCAAATTCTAACTCAACTGGAGTTTCTCTTCCAAACATTGAAACAAGAATTTTCGCTTTACCCTGTTCAGGATGTATTTCTTTAATAACTCCATCAAAGTCTTCAAAAGGACCATCTTTTACAGTTACCTGATCTCCAACCTCAAAATCAACGGAAACTTTTTTAGCTTTTTCGCCCATACTGCTTAAAATAGCATCGACTTCTGACTTTTCGACAGGAAGAGGTTTAGTCCCTCCACTAACAAAGCCAATCACACCAGGTGTGTTTTTTACAACATACCATGATTTATCATTCATTTCCATCTGCAGTAAAATATAACCAGGGAAAATTCTTTTTTTAACTACCTCATCTTTCCCTTTTTTCTTTTCAATTTTTTCTTCAGTTGGAACTAAAATACGAAAAATACTATCTTCCATACCTGTACTGGCTATTCTTTTTTCAAGATTTGCCTTAACTTTTCTTTCATGTCCTGAATATGTATGAACAACATACCAGGGCACATCTTCTCTTGCCTTTTCTAATTCTTCATTTAACTTGCTTTCTTCATTCATATTTAAGGATTCTCTAAAGAATCCTCACCTCCTCAATTACGAAATTAGTGGAGTAATTATATTAGCCAGTGCCAGATCTATCAAACCAATAAATGATATCAAAGCAATTACTGTAACAATTACAACTAATGTATTTGAAGTAATTTCTTCTTTGTTTGGCCAGTTTACTTTTTTAAGTTCAGATTTAACTGATTTAAAAAATTTAGCTATTTTACCAAAAAACCCGAGTTCTTTTGCCATCTTTAAATCACTTCCTCAGCTAAAGTATTAATGATTCTACTTTGTTTCACGATGGAGGGTATGCTCCTTGCAAAACTTACAATATTTTTTTAGTTCCAGTCTATCTCTGGTATTCTTCTTATTTTTTTTGGTAGAATAATTGCGGTTTTTGCATTCTGTACATTCTAGTGTAATAATTTCTCTCACCGTAAATCCACCTCCTCAATCAAACAGATCCTGCTTGAAAATCTTATATTTAAGAGAGTTGTTTAATAAATCTCCCTCTATTTATTCTATATTTTTTCTGATTCTTAACCTTAATTAATTTACCATATTTAAAGACTAATGTCAATGTTTTTTTAGAAAAAAAGCATGTGCAGCTCAGTTCTGCACATGCTTATGGAATTAAATTTAAGTTTTAATAACTTAGAATATCAAGTATCTGCCGTACTTACTCAATAATTTCAGTTACAACTCCAGCTCCTACTGTGTGACCACCTTCACGGATTGCAAAACGTAGTCCTTCTTCCATAGCTATTGGAGTAATTAACTCTCCTGTCATCTCAATGTTATCTCCAGGCATTACCATGTCTACTCCTTCTGGTAACTCAATTGTTCCTGTTACATCTGTTGTACGGAAGTAGAACTGTGGTCTGTATCCATCAAAGAATGGTGTGTGTCTTCCACCCTCATCTTTACTTAGTACATATACCTCAGCATAAAACTTTGTATGTGGTGTAATACTTCCTGGCTTTGCCAGTACCTGACCTCTTTCGATGTCTTCTCTTTTTACACCTCTTAATAATGCTCCAATGTTATCTCCCGCTACTGCTTCGTCTAACATCTTACGGAACATCTCTACTCCTGTTACTACTGTTGTTTCTGTTTCTTTGATTCCTACAATCTCTACCTCATCTGATGGATGTAGTGTTCCTCTCTCAATTCTTCCTGTTGCCACTGTTCCTCGTCCTGTGATTGAGAATACATCCTCTACTGGCATTAAGAATGGCTTTTCTGTATCTCTTTCTGGCTCTGGAATGTAGCTATCTACTGCATCCATAAGCTCAATGATCTTCTTACCCCATTCTCCTTCAGGATCTCCATTTTCGGCAGCTTTTAATGCTGATCCTACTATTACTGGAATATCGTCTCCTGGGAATTCGTATTCGTTTAAGAGTTCTCTTACTTCCATCTCTACAAGTTCGATTAACTCTTCATCGTCTACCATATCTGCTTTGTTTAAGAATACTACTATTGATGGTACGCCAACCTGACGAGCTAAAAGAATGTGCTCTCTTGTCTGTGGCATTGGTCCATCTGCTGCAGATACTACTAAGATTGCTCCGTCCATCTGTGCTGCACCTGTAATCATGTTCTTTACATAGTCAGCGTGTCCAGGACAATCTACGTGAGCATAGTGTCTTGTTTCTGTTTCATACTCTACGTGAGAGGTCGCAATTGTAATTCCTCTTTCTTTTTCTTCTGGAGCGTTATCAATTGAATCAAATGCTCTTACTTCTGCTCCACCGTAGTTTGCTAACACATTTGTGATAGCTGCTGTCAGTGTTGTTTTTCCATGGTCAACATGTCCTATTGTTCCTATGTTAACATGTGGTTTTGTTCTTTCAAATTTTGCTTTTGCCATTTTCTTT